>NZ_JBYOLA010000005.1:0-180531 GCF_057799055.1 Stenotrophomonas sp. 14P6.2.3 | reverse complement strand
CTTTTGGGGGGGGGGGTGGTTGTTCCCGCCCAGCTCCCTCCACTACCGTCTCAGCGCTTAGGCACGTTCGCCTGCGCGCGCTTGATCGCCGCCTCGGCCAGCGGTGCCATCAGCGCATAGCCCTTCGCCGTCGGGTGCACGCCATCGGTTGCCAACTGCGCATCCAATCCACCGGCACCATTGGCCATCGCTGCGTAATAGTCCAGATAGACCAGACCGCGTGCATCGGCATGGCGCTTCAGCGCAGCATTCAATGCACGCACCTTGGGAGCAGGCGTGATGCCCGGCATCCACGGGTACTCGCTGACCGGCAACACCGACGCCAGCACCACCGCGATGCCATGCGCCTTCGCCAGGTCCAGCATGGCCTGCAGGTTGTCCTCGATCATCGCCTGCGTGGCCGGACCGGTGTTGCCGGCGATGTCATTGGTGCCGGCCAGTATCACCACCACATTCGGGCGCAGCGCCAGCACATCCTGCGAAAAGCGCACCAGCATCTGCGCGGTGGTCTGCCCGCTGATGCCACGATTGATGTAGCCCTTGCCGGGGAAGAAGGTACTGCTACCTTCCGCGCCCCAGCCTTCGGTAATTGAATCGCCAAAAAACACCACGCGTGGCTGGCCGGCCCGTGGCGCTGGCAATGCGGCGTTGGCCGCGCGGTACTTCTGCAGTTGCGGCCAGTCGGACAGGCGCTGCTGCATGAAACGCACCTCGTCCGGTTGCAGCTGTTCGACCGGCCTGGTCAGCAGCGGATTGCTGGCCGCCTGCACCATCGCTGGCGTGGCCAGCGCTGCCATGAGCAGACCGACCGGTAGCCATATCATCGAAACCATCCTGCGCATGAGCATCCTCCGCTGTCGACCTGGCCAGTCTAGCGCCACCTGCGAAGGGTCACTTTGTCGATGCAGCCGCCCTTGCCGCCACACCGGTCACCTTGGCCGGCATCCACATCCCCGGCGTCCAGCCACTGGCCTCCAGGATCGCCTTCGGGTTGTCCTGCTGGATCAGCGCGCGCACAGCGTCGCGCTTGTTGTCGGCCTGCAGGTAATACGCCTTGGCGATGCGATAGCCCACCCAGTAGCCCAGGTCGTAGGGCTCCTGCGAACCCGGCGTATGGTTGTACAGCCAGGGCTTCAGATCGGTGCTGTCCATATCCAGCGCGAACGCGCTTTCGATATGCACTTCCTTGCCCCGCGTCCAGCCTGCATGCCGACCATTGCCGACGTCGCCGGAAATCAGCTCGGCGATGAACTCGGCGATACCTTCGCCCAACGACTCGCGCAGTACCGTCGCGCGCGGATCGCCCGCTTCATACTCGCCCACGCCGGTCTGCTGGATATGCACATACTCATGCGCGATCACGTGTACGAAGCGGTCCTGCGCGTTGGCGTTCATGAAATCTGCCGCACACAGCGCTTCCAGGCCGATCACCACCCCGTCCGGGTACGTCATGCCCACCGGTTTGCCGCGTCCCACCACGATCGCTACCGGCGGGAACTTCGCCTGCGGATAGATCGCCTGCAGGCTCGCGAACACCTGCACCAGTCGCTGCCGCACCGCAGGCAACTCCGCAAGGCAGGCCCGTCCATTGGCATACACAGCAGGGTCGCGCGCCATCGCGTCGGCCATGCGCTCGGCGGTCACCCGGCGCAGCTTCGCGAACTGGGCCAGGCTCGGCGTGCCCTGTACCAGGTACTGCTCCAGCTGGGCCGCGCTGGGCTTGCCGCTGGCCGCCTCGTACAACGCGTAGAAACGGGTGGCATCGGCAGTCAGGATTTCCGGTCCCGGCGCAGCCGCCTGGGCAGTGCCGACCACCCCGCCAAGGGCGAGGACAAGCAGGCAACGCAACGACACGAACATGGCTCCGTCCTTGGTGGAGTGCACGCGAAGCGCGCAATCTATCACCGTGGCAGCGCATGCGCTGCCGTATCGTGCAACGCCCTCCCCTGCTGTGCCAGACTCGCGGCGAGCGGCTGCCATGGAAGCAAGGGGAATACAGGATGATGATCGTTCCAGCGTACTGGGCCGAAGCCCGTCTGCAGGACAGGTACAGGGGCCGGCCAGTGGTGGTTCGCCGGTTTGGCTGGTCCGACGACGACCAGGATGCCGCGCAGGTCCATGCCGATGCGCGTGCGCGCGAAGCGCTTGATGACATCCTCAGCGGCCAGGCCGTGCCGCGTCGCGAGCGACGGACCAACTACGGTGTCGAGGGCATTCCGATCCGCGAGCAGATCGTGCAGCGCAGGGATGATGTCATTGTCACCCGCAACAGCTACGGCGCGCTGTGCCTGAACACCCCCGACGTACTGTTTGCCGACATCGACCACGTGCCCACTCCGTCGGGCTGTGCTTTGCCACTGCTGGGTGCACTCGGGCTGCTGGCAGCCGGTGCGCTGATCGGCGGGGCCCTGGGCAACTTCAATATCGGCCTGGCGGCTGGCGGCATCGCGATGGTGGTGGTCAACCAGATCCTGTCGGGGCGGCGCAAGCGACGACTGGCCCGGTCCGGCGGCGCCGAAGGCATCGCGCTGCAGCGTGTGCAGGCGTTCGTCGAACACCATTCCGACTGGCACCTGCGTGCCTACCGCACCCCTGCCGGGCTGCGCGTGCTGGCGATGCATGCCACGTTCGAACCACAGGATGCGCGGGTGCATGCCTTCTTCAAGGCATTGGGCACCGACACGTTGTATGCACGCATGTGCACGCTGCAGCATTGCTTCCGTGCGCGGCTGACACCGAAGCCGTGGCGGCTTGGCATCATCGCCCGCATCCGTCCGCCAGTGGCGGCCTGGTCAGCCGAGCAGGCCAGCAGCCCCGACCGCCTGGCCTGGATTGCCGAATACGAAAGGAAAAGCGCCGGCTTCGCTGCATGCGCGTATGTGCGCAGCTTCGGTGACGAGCGTCGTGTGGACGCCAAGGCCGAACGCGTGCGCGACCTGCACGATCGGATGTCGCGTGCATTGGACAACCTGCCGTTGGGATGAGCGCGCGTCGCGCTCAGCGGCCGCCCTGCACGAAGGGCTGGCCCGCCAGCGTGGTTCCCACCTGCAGAGCGACCTGCTGCCCATCCTTGGCGAAGGTGCTGCTGCAGTTGTTGCCGCCCTTCTGGCAACCCACTTCCGGGAAACCCTCCAGTGCTTCGGGCGCATCGCGTGGCGGGCTCGCCTGCCACCCTGCGGCATCAAGCAGTCGCTTGGCCTTGGTATAGGGCATGCCGGGGGTGATGCCCAACGCTGCCAGTTCAGCCGGCAGCGGCTGGGCGAATGCAGCGCACGGGACAACAGAGATCGACAGCGATACGGCGAGGATGAAGGCCTTCATGGAGCGAACCCGTAGCAGACATCAGATGCGCAGCGTACCGCAGCTTTGTGGCCGCTCCATGCCTGCATCACAGATGGTTACGCAACACCCACAGGGGGATACCTGGACACGACGCCTGAATCAGAAAGGCCGCCCCGGAGGGCGGCCTTGCCGGATTACTTCGCGTTCTTCACGTAAGTGTCGAACCAGTTGAGCATTTCATAGATCAGCTGCTCGTTCGACTCCAACGCGGTGTACCAGTGCGGCTCGTTCGGCAGCATCACCAGGCGGGTGGTGCCGCCATTGCCACGGATCGCCTGGTACAGCTTGCGCGACTGGAACGGCTCGGTGCCCGGGTTGGCATCGTCCTCGCCGTGGACCAGCAGCAGCGGCAGCTTGATCTTGTCGGCGTAGAAGAACGGCGAGGCCTTCAGGTACACGTCCTGCGCCTGCCACACCGAGCGGCGCTCGTTCTGGAAGCCGAAGGGGGTGAAGGTCTTGTTGTACGAGCCACTGGTCGCCACGCCGGCCTTGAACAGGTTGGTGTGGGCGATCAGGTTGGCGGTCATCAGGCCACCATGGCTGTGGCCGGTCACGCCGATGCGGTTGCGGTCGACCACACCCAGTTCCACGGCCTTGTCCACCGCTGCCTTGGCGTCGGCTTCCAGCTGTTCCAGATAGGTGTCGTAAGCGTTCTTCGGGTCACCCACGATCGGGAACGAGGCGTTGTCGATGATCGCGTAGCCGGCCAGCAGCATCAGGCGGTACGGCTGCAGACGGGTGAAGGTCTGCTGCGAACCGGATACCTGGCCGGCCTGTGCGGCATTGGCGAAGTCGGCCGGGTATGCGTACAGGATCGCCGGTACGCGCTGGCCTTCCTTGTAGCCCGGCGGCGTGTACAGGGTGAACGACAGGTCCACGCCATCGGCGCGCTTGTAGGTCACCAGGCGTTTCTGGATCTGCCGCACTTCCGGCGTCGGGTCGACCAGCTTGGTCAACGCGGTGGGCTTGGACTCGAACTGCGCTTCGCCGGCCTTGGCATTGTCGATGCGCTCACCGAGCAGCCGCACGAATGCGTTCGGCGGGTCCATCACCGACTGGTGCCAGGTGACCAGATGGCCCGGCGTGGCACTGAAACCGATGACCTGCTCATACGCATCGGCAGCGCTGCGGAACAGGCGTTCGCTCTTCAGCGTACCCAGGTTGAGCGCATCCAGGAAGGGACGGTCGCCCTGCGGCGACGCGCCCTGCCCGCGCAGGAACACGGTGTTGCCCTCCTGGCGCACCACGGGCGCACCGCTCGGCAGGCGCTTGAACACGAGGTTGCCCGGGTTGCCGTACAGCTCATCGCTGGACATGTCCCACAGCAGTCGCCCTTCCTTCTTCGGCTGGTCCACATCGACGATGCGGGCCTGCATCCAGTGGCGGTTCTCGTCGTTCTCGAACTGGAACGACACGGCCGGGTCGGCCGACCACGCAAAGCCCTCGAAACGCTGCGCAGTGCGGGCGATTTCCACCGGCTTGCCAGTGAACGGCGCCTTCAGCATCAGCACGCGATCGCGATGCGGCACGCTCACCTTCCAGTCGCCCTTGTCCAGCGCTTCGGCATAGACCAGGGTGGCCGGGTCGGTGGAGCGCCAGTCGTAACCGCGCGGGCCTTCCGGCACACCGTGTACCGGCACGCGATCGGCCAGCGGCAGGCTGGCCAGCACCGTGTTGCGGCCATTGCCGAGGTCCAGCACCGCTACATCGTTGGCGAAACGCTGGTAGGTCACCGCATGCGAGAACGGTGCCTTCAGGGTTTCGGTCAGCACATGCACGCCATCGGGTGCGGCGTTGACGTCGTTGTACAGCGCCGGCTGGCCAACCGGGCGCACGCTGCCGGCAGCGGCATCGACCACCGCCAGCTGCGAGGCACCGTAATAGGCGAACAGCTTTTCATCGTGCACGCTGGTCAGCGTGTCGCGCGCTTCATAGGTGCTGCTCTCGCCACTGCTGCCCAGCGACTCCTGCGCGTCCGGACCGGTGGGAGTACCGCCGTTGGACGGCGCCGGCCCCTGGTTGGCAGGTACCAGCTTCACCAGCAGGCTCTGGCTGCCACCCAGCCACTGCACGGTGTACCCGAAGATCGGATTCAGCTGCACATTCGGCACCTGCTTCACCTGGCCAGTGGCGGCGTCGCCCACCCACAGCTGCACGCTGGTATCGACCGCATTCTGGAAGGCGAAACGGCTGCCATCGGCCGACCACTGTGCGGCCCCTGCGCAGCCCTGCGGCAGGTTGACCTTGGTGCTCTTGCCGCTGGCGATCTCGACCAGGGTGAAGTCGGCCACACAGGCCGGAATGCCATAGCCGCCGGGGGTGTCGTGGCGGCTGCGGTTCTTCGGTTCCAGGCGCACGCCGGCCAGCTTCAGGTACGGCTGCGCCACGCGAGTAATGGACGGATAGGTCTGCGCGGTGGTCAGCAGCAGGCGCTGGCCGCTGGGGTCGATGTTCGGTGCCGGCGGCGGCGGGGCCTTGAGTACCTTGAGCAGGTGTTCCGGTGGCTTGGCGTAGTCGGCGAAGGCCGGGCCGGCGGCCAGCAGGCCGAATGTGGCAACGGCAACGGCCGCCGCCAGAGAGGTACGACGGATGAGCATCCTTATCCCCTGGGAGTGAGTTGGGTACCCGCACTGCGGGCATGGGCCGAATCTAACACCCCCGGCCCACCGGGAAATGGGCCGGAAGGGCTAGTCGCCCCATCCTGCAAAGCGTGGCCCTGCCTGGCCCGGCTCCCTCCCTGGATGCCCCTCACTTACTGCCGCGCGTGCAGCTCCCAGGTGGACAGATAATCGGGATCGATCACCGTCACCCCACTGGACCGCAACTGGTACTCACCCGGCGCGGCCGGCAGGTACTGGTCCAGCATCGGCGGCAGGTAGCGCTCATGTCCGTCATCGCCATCGGCCAGCACCAGCCCCTCTTCGGCGCTGACCCGCAGCACGGTGCCGGCAAACTGTTCCAGCCCCTGTACCTGGCCATCGCCGCCAAAACGGGTAACGCCCACCAGTACCAGCTTGCCAATCATCTGCTCGGCCTTGGCATCATCCAGATCCAGGGGCGGCAGGGCTCCTCTCGATTCGTTGCTCATCGTGCACCTCGGAAGCCTGCGTGGACATCGTGGACGAGATGCGCGCCCAGTGCTGCGAACGAAACAGCGTCGTGGGGCGACTCGCATGCATGTAGTGGCTCTGCGCACTGCGGGATGCAGAGCCAACCATCGGTGCTCAACTCACGGAAGAATTCTGTCTGAGGCTGCATGAACCGCAGCAGCGGTTTCAGCATGTTCGCCGACAACAGCACATTCCACCTGGGCGACAGGCCGGTTGCTGATGCGGTAGGTGTACGCGTGAACAGGACTGTGCATCGCGGGCCTCCTTGCCGGGGGAGTGGCCTCGCAGGACCACATTCAACGCTGCGCAAATGTGCCGGAAACGAGCTGGCGGGTATCGATCGCGGGAAAGCGACAGGGACACCTGCAACTCAGGGTCACGCCTGCGCTTGATCGTCTACACGGTTGGATGCTGCCACCGCCCAGCGAATGGCGAAGTGAAGAAAATTCCGTAGCGTCCGGGCCGGGCTACTCCGCTTGCAGCAAATGTCAAAGCCGAATGCGCCCTGCCCCGTTTCCAGCAATCGTCAATTCCATTTAACCTGTGATTCACCTGGCCCACTTTAGGGTCAGCGCTCAACATGCAGGGAACGCTTATGTTTGGGTACGCATTCACACGGCCGTGGGTAATCGCCCTATGTTCGGCCTCGCTCTGCGCCTGCACACACGCGACTGATCGTTCGTCGACTTCTCAAGGACCCGTTACCATGGCATCGACTGCCTCCGACGCCGCAACGCCGTCTGCACTCAGCGCAGACCAACTCCTGTTGCGCCTGCTGGATCTGATCAAGGACACCACCTCCACCCGTGAACTGACCCTTGAACGGGTATCGCAGGCCATGCTGGCGCCCGCGCAACGTTTCGGCCCGGGGCACTTCGGCTACGGCGGCACGCTCACTCCAGAGTGGAGCTACGGCCTCGAGGTCAAGAAGGCTGGCGCCGCCGATGCGCGTCTCGATCTCAATTTCATCGACACCACCGCCGACCGCAAAGCCAATGCAACGGCGATCTGCCAGGTCGACTTCAATCAGTTCGCTTCGGGCCTGCAGGCCGCGGGCTTCAAGCGCGACACCATCCGCGGCGAGCACGGCCGGGTCATCCATGACCGTTTCGATCGCCCGGATCTGACCATCAAGGTCGACACGATGGCTGAGGATTCAACCCCGTCTGGCAAGCCGGCGCATGCCTGCGTCCGCCTTGTGACCGTGCAGTAAGGAGCACCGCACCATGCCTACGCTTTCAGCGGATACGGAACGCCTGCTGACCGAATTTGCAGGAAAACCCGATGTAACGACCGATCAGGTCGACAACCTTCGCAAGGCCATTGCCAATTCTCCGGCGCTGGCAACCCAGGTCGACTTGGCCATCACCGCCGGTCATCTGCAGCGCTTCGAGCTGTTGCCCGCCGACAGCAATGTGGCCGGCGAGTACGTCAGCGGCGCAAAGGCCATCCGCCTGCCGGCATCCAGTCTGTCCACGCTGGCAGCCCCGGACAAGCACGATGCTGCAGAGCTGACGTTCGTCCTGGGCCATGAGATCCAGCATGGGCTCAATGATGCAGCGACCGAACGTGCCTACGAGCAGTTTGATTCTGATATTGCAGACATTGCCGCGCGCGATTCGACCCACGACTACACCCAGGCCATTGGCACCCTGCTCGCAGCCAACCGACGCGACGAGGCATCGGCGAACATCGAGGGCTGGAATGCACTGGTCGGCATGGTCAAGACCGCCAACCCGGACGCCACGCTGGAGGATGTATATAACGCAAGTACCCGTGCAAACGAGTTCGTGCGCGTGCAGCCCGGCCCGCCGATGACCTATACCGCGCATCCGGACCTCACACTCAATGCAGACCTGAGCATGACCGCCACTGCCGCCAACATCGAGGGCATGGGCAAGCACTACTACGACGAAGGCGTGTCGTCCGGGCTGGGGCCCAATGGCAATTCTGACTACCAGAATTTCTACGCTGCCTCTGCCATCAGCCGCGCCTGCGAGGAAGAGGCCAAAAACCCGGCACCCGATGGCATCAGCAGGATGTCGGTGAACATGGCACAGCTGGGCCTGCAGGAAAGCCTGCTGGAACAGAACGGCCTGTATCTGGGTAAGGGCACGCCGCCACGACAGCCCTACTTCGATACCAGCACTTCGCCGTCCACGCTGCATTATTTCGACCACACCGAGGGCACCTACGCCCACGTGCCCATCACCGCGCAGGCGACCGCCGCTCCCTCGAACGAGGCGCAGGTTGCGTTGGCGGGCGGCAACGACCGTGCCCTGCACGACCAGATCCGCGGCAAGGTGGCCGAGCTGGATGCCGCCAACGGCCGCAGCTTCGACGCTTCCAGTGAACGCCTGAGCGCAAGCCTGCTGGTGCTTGCCCGCGAGAACGGCCTGGACCGCGTGGATCATGTGGTGCTCAGCCGCCAGGCCGGCGACGTCGCTGCGGCACAGAACGTGTTCGTGGTGAAGGGCGCGCTGGATGATCCTGCGTCGCTGCGTGCGTCGGCAGCTACCGCTGAAGCCGCCCAGCGGCCGGTGCAGGAAAGCCTGGACAGCCTCGCCATCGTCAACCAGCGCCAGGCCGACCACGCCTCGCAGGAGCAGACGCGCCAGCAGGTGCAGGAACAGCAGCGCAGCGCGCTGTCGCATTGAGGTCAGGGACGGCGCCGGGCATCGCCCGGCGCAACCCGCGCATGGGCCACGCTAGAATGCGTGCATGCGTACCGTCCATGCCCTTCGCTACATCACCCCCTTGCGGGAAGGTGGCTCACTGCCTGCCGTGGTCGAGACCGACGACGACGGCATGGCCGTACTCAAGTTCCGTGGTGCCGGCCAAGGGCCAAAGGCGCTGA
The DNA here is from genome assembly GCF_057799055.1 of Stenotrophomonas sp. 14P6.2.3. Taxonomy (NCBI): domain Bacteria; kingdom Pseudomonadati; phylum Pseudomonadota; class Gammaproteobacteria; order Lysobacterales; family Lysobacteraceae; genus Stenotrophomonas; species Stenotrophomonas sp. 14P6.2.3. The sequence goes on along the minus strand of NZ_JBYOLA010000005.1, from coordinate 171,222 downwards.
TCGCCGAGTTGATCGCGGGCGAGATGGCGCGCGCGGTGGGCCTGCCGATTCCGGAGATCCTGTTCGTCGAGCTGGACAGCGAGTTCGCCCGCACCGAGCCCGACCCGGAGATCCAGGACCTGATCCGCGCCAGCGAAGGCCTGAACCTGGGCCTGGATTACCTGCCCGGCGCGATCAACTACGACCCGGCGGCAATGCCGGTGGACGCTGACCTGGCCTCGCGCATCGTCTGGTTCGATGCGTTCACCAGCAACGTCGACCGCACCACGCGCAATCCGAACCTGATGGTGTGGCACCGCAAGCTGTATCTGATCGACCACGGCGCGGCGATGTACTTCCATCACGACTGGGCCAACGCCGGCGATGCCTGCGAGAAGCCCTTCGTGCTGATCCGCGACCACGTGCTGCTGTCGTTCGCCAGCCGCATTGCCGACGTGGATGCCGAACTGGCCGCGCGCCTGCCTGATGCGGAAATCGAGCGCATCGTCGGCCTGGTGCCGGACAGCTGGCTGGTCGATGAGCCGGCCTTCGACAGCCCCCACGCCTACCGGCAGGGCTACGTCAATTACCTGAAGCATCGCCTGAAGGTACGTGCGGTGTTCGTGCAGGAGGCCATCCGTGCCCACGCTGCACACGTATGACTATGCCGTCATCCGCGTGGTACCGCGGGTGGAACGCGAGGAGTTCATCAACGTCGGCGTGATCGTGTCCTGCCCCGGCGCACGTCACCTCGAAGCGGCGATCGAGATCGACGCTGCGCGCCTGCAGGCCTTCGCGCCGGCGCTGGATATTGAAGCGCTGCAGCCGTGGCTGGATGCCATCGTGGCGATCTGCCGGGGCGATGCCAACGCCGGCCCGATTGCGCAGCTGCCCGCGCGCGCGCGCTTCCATTTCCTGACCGCCAAGCGCAGCTCGGTGGTGCAGATGTCCAGCACACATGTGGGCCGCACGGCAGATCCGGCCGGCGTGGTCGAACACCTGATGGCGAAGATGGTACGGGTCCCGACCTAGCGCGTTACCTGCCGTTGCTCCAGCGCGCGGTCATTTCGCTGCGGATCGGGGTGCGCTCGGTGTTGCTGTCCGTGGCGGTGAAGCGCATCGCCTTGACCGTCTTCAACGCCCAGCCGCTGAAGACCGTCGACGGCTGGGCATCCAGCACCTTTACGTCATAGGTGCGGCCGCGCTTGTTTACCGAATAGGCCAGGGTCACGTCCTCTGCGAACTGCACACGCCCGGGATCGGCATATCGCAGTAATGCGGAGCAGCTTCGGAGGCATGGTTATCATTCCCTGTACGCCTGTGGTCGGTACCCAAGCGCACGCCATCACGGACTTTTTCGATTCACCGCAACAATCACCGTGAAGTAGGGAATCGCGCTCCACTGCCCGCGCGGATGATGCAGCGATTCCACGCCCATGCCGATCTGGTAGTTCACGCTGCCGGGCTGCTCGCGCCAGAAATAAGGCGCGCCGTTGCTCCAGCCACAGCAGACGTACGTCAATGACGGCATGCCGAAGGTCTGCTGCAGGTAGGCTTAAATCCTCGCCGCCGAAGCGCCGCTGACGCGATACCGCGCTTCCATCGGCTGGAGATAGGAAGCATCGTCCTGCGTGCAGCCGACGTATTCCAGTTCGGGGGGGTTTCGGCCCATCGCCTGCAGGAAATCCTGGCAGACGGTGTCCGGCCGGGCCAGGCCTTCGACTCGGCCGTGCAATGCCCACTCGGCGATCGCAGCAGCGGGCGTCTGTGCGCTGGCAGTGACGACGCTGCCGATCAGCAAAAGATGCAACAGGGTAATGGCAGATCCTCTGCAGGCGTGGCAAGACGTCATCGTAAACGACCGACGCCACCACTCGCTGCGCATGCTTCGATCAACGCTCACGCGCCATGCTCTGTTCGGTGAAGCGCGCCACGCAGAAATCCAGGAAGCTGCGCAGCTTCGGCGTGACCTGGCGATCGCGGGGATACAGCAGGTTGATCGAGGTGGACACCGGCACGAATCGAGGCAGCACCTCCACCAGTTCGCCGCGCGCCAGAACAGCGGACATCATCTCGAACGGCTGCAGGATGAGTCCCAGCCCACCTACCGCAGCGGTCAGCAGCGGCTCGGCCTGGTTGACCATGAAGCTACTGGAGACCGGCACGGTCAACACCCCGCCCTGCGGGTCATGGAAGCTCCACCGCGTACGGATCACCGAGTGGGCGAAGCCCAGGCATTCGTGCCGGCTCAGGTCCTGCGGGCGAACGATCGGTGGCCGTGCGGCGAGATAGCCGGGGGCAGCGCACAGGGCCAGCGGATACGGCCCCAGCCGCCGTGCGACCAGGCCGCTGTCGGCGAGATCACCAGTGCGGAACACCAGGTCGTAGCCGTCTTCAACCACGTTGACCAGGCTGTTGGACAGGTTCAGATCCACCTGCACGTCGGGATACTGCTGCATGTAGGCCACCACCGCCGGCCCCAGCGCGTGCACGCCGAAGGTGACCGGCGCACTGATCCGCAGCCGGCCCATCGGTCGACCGCGCGCGATTTCGGCCAACTGCTCGGCACTCTCCACTTCCTCCAGGATGACCCGGGCGCGGGCCAGGTACGCCTGCCCGAAGTCGGTCAGGCTCTGCTTGCGCGTGGTGCGGTTGAGCAGGCGCACGCCCAGATGCTGTTCCAGCGTCTGCACATGCTTGCCGACCAGCTGCGGCGACAGGTCCAGTACGTCGGCAGCAGCGGCGAACGAGCCCACCTCGGCCACCTTGGCGAAGCTGCGCAGGGGTACGATCAGGTCCATTGCAAACTATTGTTTTCCAATGAAACGCCAGATTACCCCTTCTATCGTTCGCCGGCCACGCGCACAGTAGCGCTCTGTTCCCCCTGCCCGGCCACCAGCCGGCGTTCCCTTTGGAGACCCCCATGACCCAGGTTGTCCGCATCCACGCCTATGGCGACGCCGATGTGCTGCGCGTTGACGATATCGACGTACCCGCTCCTGCCGCCGATGACATCCAGATCCGGGTCAAGGCCATCGGCCTGAACCGCGCCGAGGTGATGTTCCGCAACGGCGCCTATCTGCAGCAGGTAGAGTTCCCGAGCCGCCTGGGCTATGAGGCGGCTGGCCTGGTTGAAGCCGTCGGCAGCGCGGTGACCGGCTTCGCTGCAGGCGATGCCGTCAGCGTCGTGCCGCCGCTGGATATCGCCCGCTGGGGCACCTACGGCGAGCTGGCCAACGTGCCGGCGCGACTGGTGGTGAAGCATCCGTCGTCGTTGGGCTTCGAGCAGGCCGCTGCGGTGTGGATGCAGTACGTCACCGCCTGGGGCGCGCTGCTGGAGCAGGCCAAGCTGGGTGCCGGTGATTTCGTCATCATCACTGCAGCGTCAAGCAGCGTTGGCCTGGCCGCCATCCAGATCGCCAATGCGGTGGGCGCAACGCCGATTGCGGTGACCCGTGGCCCGGGCAAGCGCCAGGCGCTGCTCGATGCCGGCGCCGCTCATGTCATCGCCACCCAGGAGCAGGACCTGGTAGCCGAAGTTGCCCGCATCACCGCAGGCGCTGGCGCACGCGTGGTATTCGATCCCATCGGCGGCCCGCAGTTCGTACCGCTCACCGAGGCGATGGCACGCGGCGGCATCCTGCTGGAGTATGGCGCGCTGAGCAGCGAGCCGACGCCGTTCCCGCTGTTCAACGTATTGGGCAAGTCGCTGACGCTGAAGGGCTACCTGTACTCGGAAATCGTGTCCGATGACGCGGTGCTGGCGCGTGCGAAGGCGTTCATCGTCGATGGCCTGGACAAGGGCGTGCTGGCACCGCTGATCGCCAAGGTGTTTACGTTCGCGCAGATCCAGGACGCGCACCGCTACCTGGAATCGAACGAGCAGATCGGCAAGGTGGTGGTGACGCTGTAACACCCTGACGGCAGCGACGGACCCACCACGGGCACGTCGCTGCCGCCGTCTCAAGCCAGTGACGGCCCGCGGTTCTCGTGCTGGCGGCTGTCGAGGGCGAGTTGCTGCTCGCGCTGCCGGTTGTCACCGGCCAGATCGCTCACCATGTCGTCCATCGAACGTGCGGGCTGCGCCGTATCCACACTGGCGCGTTCACCGGGAATCATCCCGGCGACCCACAGGCGATCTCCGGCCATCATTACCCGGTCGACGCGCCCGGCGTCGTCGATGCCATTGCGCTTGGACTCCAGCACGGCCTGCATGACGTGCTCATCGCCAATGGCTCCGGGCACTCCCTGGCGGATGCGCTCGAACAGCGCTGCGTCCTTGGCTGACAGCGACTCCACGCCACTGCGCTGCGGCAGCTGTTCCTGTGCGGCGGGGCCAGCGACCGGTGGATACGCCGCAGCCTGCTGCCGCGCTTGTACCTGCTCCGGCTGGAACTCCGCCCGCGTATAGGGCGGACGCTGCGGCGGCCAGTTCTCCGCGCGGTCGAATTCGGTGGTGGGGGCAAACTCCCGCGCCACCGCTGCGTCGTTCAACTGCCGGCGCGCATCTTCATCAATGGTGTTGCCCGGGCGCAGGGGCAGGCCGTAGTCCTGCTGGAAGTCGCGCATGGCCACCTGCATGCCGGCATCAAACGTGCGCGCATCGCGCTCGGCACGTGGGTTCGGTTCGGCAAGGTACCCCAACGCCTCCAGCTGGCGGCGCATCTCGAACACCGGCTCGCCCTTCTCACCTGGGCGCAGGTTACCGTCGGCCAGTGGCCCGGTCAGGTCGGTCACCGTCCGGCGCTTGAAGTCCGGATCGACCGCCAGCGTGTCGGTGCGCATGCGCTCCAGCAATGCATCGTCGATGCGGCCATTGGCCGGATTGATGCCCCGTTCGGTCTGGAAGCGGCGCACGGCCTGCTCGGTGGATGAACCGAAGTCACCGTCGGGCTTGATCGCGGCATTGGCGTTGTTGCGGATGTCCAGCCGCTGCAGGTACTGCTGTGCTTCCAGCACCTGCTGGTTGGCGTCACCACGGTGCAGGTCCATCGCACCAGCGGGCCCCTGATGGATCGGCACCGGCATCTGGAAGCCCGGCTGCTGCACGCGCTGGACCAGGCCGGCGACCTGCGCTTCCCATCCGGTGGCGAGCGTGGCGATGGTGTCTGGATGGGGGCTGCCGTTGTTCAGCTCACCGCCATTGACCGAGGCCCTCGCCTGCCGGTAGTCGACATGGTTGGCGTTGACGTTGTCGGACAGCCGCGCGCCGAACATGCCATCGCGCATCCCCACCACCAGCACCTTGGTGGCGATTTCCGCTTCGGCCGCCCGCTGCGGATGCTCGACCAGTTCGCGGCCCATTCCCAGCGCCTCGCCCAGCCGCTCGTAGTTGTTGACGTGGGTCAGGTGGGCAAAGCCCCGGCCGAAATACTCTTCACCGCCGAAGTAGCGCAGATCCACCGCCTGCTTCCTGCCCCAGTCTTCCTCGGGCGCGGCGAAATCGCGCGATTCGTGCTGCGCTGTGGCCAGCACATAGGCAATCTGCCGGTGGTCGGTAATGCCATTGTCGATGCAGGTACGGACGATCATCTCGACCGACTGGTCCCGGGTCAGGCCGAAGCCTGACCCACCCTTTCCATAGCCTTCGCTCATCCTTCAGCTCTCCAGTTCCGGTACGCATCCGTTCGTCGGGGGAAGACCTACTTCAGCAGGTCCGATTCGGTAGGGGCCTCGCCCTTGCAGGTGTCATAGCGGCGCATCAGCAGCGTGCGTAGCTCGGTTCCGCGCAGCTGGATGACCTTGTCCTCCCGCTCGCACGGGCTGACCTTGCCGCGCAGGATGAACCGTCCGTTGTCGATATGGTCGATGTCACGTCCGCCGATGGCGTCTTCCAATGCCCTGGCACGCACGTAGCGGTTGCCCTTGGCATCGAACAGGTAGAACGCGTGGACGGGAACGTTGTAGACACCGTTGTTGTCCTGCCACACCTGCAGATCTGGCAAGCCATCGCCGTTGAAGTCAGAAGCGGTCAGCAGCACGGCGGCCGCAGCATGGGCATTGGCACCGGCGCGGGTCAGGCGTGGCTGCACGCCCGTGACTGCAACCTTTCGGCCGCCACGGGTCACGCCCATGCTCCGCACCTGGCAGGTTGTCACGTTGCCGGTGCCGCTGCAGTCGGCCACCTGGAAGACCACCTGCAGCGCAGGCGTGATCCTGCCCTCGCCGGGCTGCAGGACGATCCTGCCCTGCCTATCAGGCGCGGCATCCGCGGTATGGGGGGCGACCTGGCGGGGTGCGGGGGCGACCTTTGCTTCAGCGACCAGCGCCGCCGCACCTCCATCCTGCAGCTGGCGGGCACGCAGCAGGGTCATGTGCGTACGGCACTGCTGTGCATCCAGTTGGGCAGCGGCATTGCCGCCCTCTGGGCAACGGCTGTCGCGCTGGCGCAGCCATTGCCGCTGCAGATCGCGAAGTAGCTGCTGATCACCGGCTGCCATCGTGGAGCGCGCAGCGCTGTAGGCGACGTTGAGCGCATCGTCGTGCACCTTGAATTCAGCATCGACACAGCGACGGCGAGCGTCCGCCACCGTGCCTGCGCTCGCCATGCACGGCGCATAGGCGGGGCTCAGGAAGCGCGCATCGCCGGCGATCAGTTCGGCGCCGCTGGGCAGCTTGCGTACGGCGGGCGGGGGCGAGGCCTGCGCGGTTGCCCACAGGCAAGGGCCAAGCAGAAGCAGCCCAGCCAGCAATCGAGTGGCACGCCCCGGCAGGCGTTCAGAGTTCAGCATGCGTTTCCTTCCTTGGGGGCTTTGGCCAACCCCGTCCTGTTCTGATGATGGATCGTGCACGCTCACCCACGCAACTTCGGCGACGGCGGTCACCTCCCACCAGCCGCCCACGGATCGCCGACGCTATTCCGGCAACGCATACGCCATCACATAATCCCCCGCCGGCGTCTCCATGAAATGATGCCCGCCGGCCATGAGCACCACGTACTGCCGCCTGCCCTGCTCATACACCATCGGGTTGGCCTGGCCACCTGCTGGCAGTTTGGTATGCCACAGCTCCTTTCCGGTCTTCAGGTCGATGGCGCGCAGCAGGTCATCGGTCGCTGCGGCGATGAAGATCAGGCCACTGGCGGTCACCACCGAGCCACCATTGTTCGGCGTGCCGATTTCAATGGGCAGGCCGGAGCGGATGCCGAACGGGCCGTTGCCGCGTGCGCTGCCGAACGGCCGGTCCCACAGCAGCTTGCCGCTGCGCAGGTCGATCGCACGGATGCCGCCATAGGGCGGCTGCTTGCACAGCAGGCCGGTGAACGGCAGCCGCCAACCGGCGTTGACGTCGATGCCATAGGGCGTCCCCACCTGCGGGTCCCCTGCCCCTTCGGCACCCCCCCTATCAGCGCGGACCTGCTCGCGCGGCAGCCAGCCTTTACGGTCGGCCTCGGCGCGCGGCACCAGCCGGTTGTAGTTGGGCATGTCGTTGTAGTTGGCCACGATCACGCCACGTCGCGTATCGATGGCCACGCTGCCCCAGTCCGAGCCGCCGTTGTAGCCGGGGTATTCGATGGAATGGTGATCGCTGCTGGGTGGTGTGTAGAAACCTTCGTAATGCGCCTTGCGGAACTGGATGCGGCAGACCAGCTGGTCGATGGGGGTGATGCCCCACATGTCGCGCTCGGTCAGCGCATCATCGCGCCGCAGCGTGTGGTACAGCGAGAACAGCTGGGTGGCGGCACGCTGCTCGGGCTCTACGCCGCCCTGTGGCACCTTGCGCTCTTCGGCCGGAGTCAGCAGCTGGCCGTTGCGACGGTCGAGGATGTACATGTCGCCCTGCTTGGTGGGCAGCAGGATTGCCGGCACCTTGCCGGATGCCGTCGGGTAGTCGATCAGGCTGGCCTGCGAACCTAGGTCGTAGTCCCAGACGTCCTTGCGCACCGCCTGGAAATGCCAGACCGGCTTGCCGGTGACTACATCGATGGCGACCAGCGAGGTCGCGTATCTGTTCTGGTTTTCCGTGCGCGAGCCACTCCAGTAGTCGCCCGCGGCATTGCCCATCGGCAGGTACACCAGGCCCAGCGCTTCATCACCGGTCGCGGTGGTCCACATGTTCGGCGTGCCACGCGTGTAGGTCTGCTCGCGCGGTGGCAGGCCGCTGCGCTCGGGCTGGTCCATGTCCCACGCCCAGCGCAGCCTGCCGCTGACCGCGTCGTAGGCCTGGATGACGCCGGAGGGCGCGTCGCGACGCTGGCCATCCAGCACCTGGTGGCCGGTGACGATGACGCCGCGGACAATCGCGGGTGGCGAGGTGATCGAGACGTAACCCGGTGGCACCTCGCCCATGCCCAGGGTGATGTCGACCTGGCCGTTGTTGCCGAACCCGGCGCAGGGACGGCCGCTGTCGGCGTCCACCGCGATCAGGCGGCCGTCCAGCGTGCCTTCGATGATGCGTGCGCTGCACGCTGCGCGGCTGCCGGGCGCCGCGCTCCGGCTGATACGGGTCGGCGGGGGTGCGGGCAGCGCCAGATCGGCGGCCACGTCAGCCAGCGCGGCATCGGCGAGGGTCGGTGCACTGGGCTGTTCGTAGTAGGACACGCCACGGCAGGCGGCCGTGTACGGGATCGAGGCATCCTTCACCTTTGGATCGAACCGCCATAGTTCCTTGCCGCTGCCGGCATCGAGCGCGATCAGCTGATTGCGTGCGGTGCACAGGTACAGCCGATCACCGATCTTCAATGGCGTGGTTTCCGCCCCCCAGCGCTTCTTCGGCAGGTCGCCGGTACGGAACTGCCACGCCAATTGCAGGGTGCCTACGTTTTCAGGGGTGATCTGCTGCAGCGGCGAATAGCGGGTGGCGGCATTGCTGCGCCCCCAGGCCGGCCAGTCTCCCTCCGCCGGCTGGTCGGCCGGCTGCAGACCGGTGGTGTCACGGGTTGGATCGAGCCCGGCGCTGACCGCCGGCTCCGGGAACGGCTGGTGCCCGTCAACCAGGCCATGGGGGGCGAACGCGAGGCCGAAGGCGACCACGAACACCAGCATCAGCACAGCGGCCACGCTGCGCGAAAGGCGCTTGGGTACCGGCGTCTGCAGAGTCGGCGCCAGCAACGCCAGGACGATGCCGAGCCCGGTCACCAGCCCCAGCCGTGGCACCCAGCGCCAGTAATCGCTGCCCGATTCCCACCAGGTCCACAGCAGGCTGCCGAGGAAGATCAGTGCATACAGCAGCGCACCGCTACGGCGATTGCCCCACAACAGGATGCCGCACACCAGCAGGCCGAGGCCGGCGATGGCGTAGTACCAGGAGCCCCCGAGGCTGGCCAGCCAGCCACCGAGCCCGCCGATGATCAGGCCGAGCACGATCAGCAACAAGGCCAGGACGGTGATCAGCGGGTGGCGCGAGGTGGGCGTCGCGGCGGAAGCGGACTGCGGCGTGGCGGACATCGACGCTCTCCGGGGGGCAGCATGCGCCCTTATGCCACCGTCACCGTGAAGTGCGTGCGTATTTTCGACGGCAGACACGACGACGCCGGCACTGGGCCGGCGTCGTCGGGTACCTCAGTGTCGCGGCAGGATCACTCCTGCGCGGCGTCCTCACTGCTGGCAGCAGCCGGTGCGCCGTCGGTCGCGGCCGGGGTGGCGGCGGCCACCTCGTCCTCGTCCTCGTCGATCGAGGCATCCATGCGCTCCACCGCCTGCAGCTTCTCGTCCTTGGACAGGCGGATCAGGGTCACGCCCTGGGTGTTGCGGCCGACGCGGCTGATTTCCGAGCCACGCGTACGCACCAGGGTGCCGCCGTCGGAGATCAGCAGGACTTCATCGTCGGTACCCATCAGCACCGCGGCGACCAGCTTGCCATTGCGCTCGGTGGTCTGGATGCCGATGACGCCCTGCGTGCCACGACCCTTGCGCGGGTAGTCCGGCAGCGGGGTGCGCTTGCCGTAGCCGTTTTCGGTGGCGGTGAGGATGTACCGCAGGTTGGCGTCGTCGGCACCTTCGATCACCGCGTCGCCGGTGGCGATGGCTTCCTCGACACCGTTGTCGTCCTCGTTCTCATCCTCGACGCCGCCAGCACTCTCGGCCACGATCAGGCTGACCACTTCCTCGCCGGCCGGCATTTTGATGCCACGCACGCCGGTAGCGGTACGACCCATCGAGCGGACCTTGTCTTCACCGAAGCGCACGGTCTTGCCGTTGGAGGCGAACAGCAGGATGTCACGCTCGCCATCGGTCAGGCCGACGCCGACCAGGGCATCGCCCTCGTCGAGGTTGATCGCGATCTTGCCGCGGGCCAGACGGAAGGCGAACTCGCCCAGCGGGGTCTTCTTGACCGTACCGTTCTTGGTGGCGAAGAACACGAACTGGCCATCGGCGTACTCGCGCACCGGCAGCACGGCCTGCACGCGTTCGCCCGGCTCCAGCGGGATCCAGTTGATGATCGGACGACCGCGGGCGTTGGAACCGGCTTCGGGCAGCTGGTACACCGGCAGCCAGAACACCTTGCCCGAACTGGTGAAGGTCAACAGCGTGTCGTGCGTGTTGACCAGCCACAGCTGTTCGATGAAATCCTCTTCCTTGGTCGACGCCGCGCTGCGGCCACGTCCGCCACGGCGCTGCGCGCGGTACACGCTCACCGGTTGGCGCTTCACGTAGCCGGCGTGGGAGACGGTGACCACCACGTCTTCCGGGGCGATCAGGTCGAGGATGTCCAGATCTTCTTCGCTGTGGCGGATCTCGGTACGGCGCTCGTCACCGAACTCGGCACGCACGTTGATCAGCTCTTCGCGGATCACCTGCAGCAGGCGGTCGGGATCTTCCAGGATGTGGATCAGCCCGGCGATCACTTCCAGCAGCTGCTTGTATTCCTCGGTCAGGCGGTCCTGCTCCAGCCCGGTCAGGCGGTGCAGGCGCATTTCCAGGATCTGGGTCGCCTGGATCTCGGTCAGCTGGTAGCCGCCTTCGATCAGGCCCACACCCTTGGGCAGGTCATCGGGACGCGAGGCTTCGGCACCGGCGGCGCCGAGCATCGAACCGACCAAGCCCGGCTCCCACAGGCGCGCAAGCATGCGCTCGCGTGCTTCACCCGGGTTCGGCGAGGTCTTGATCAGTTCGATCATCTCGTCGATGTTGGCCAACGCAACGGTCAGGCCTTCCAGCACGTGGGCACGGGCGCGCGCCTTGCGCAGCTCGAACACGGTGCGGCGGGTGACCACTTCGCGACGGTGGCGGACGAAGGCTTCCAGCATCTGCTTGAGGTTCATCAACTGCGGGCGGCCATCGACCAGCGCCACCATGTTGATGCCGAACACCGACTCCATCTGGGTCTGCTGGTAGAGGTTGTTGAGCACAACCTCGGCCGACTCGCCGCGCTTGATTTCGATGTAGATGCGCATGCCGTCCTTGTCGGACTCATCGCGCAGCTCGCTGATGCCTTCGATCTTCTTTTCCTTGACCAGCTCGGCGATCTTCTCGATCAGACGCGCCTTGTTCACCTGGTAAGGAATTTCAGTGACGATGATCGATTCGCGGCCGTTGTCGGCAACTTCGACATCGGCCTTGGCACGGATGCGCACGCGGCCACGGCCGGTGCGGTAGCCGGCGATGATGCCGGCGGTGCCGTTGATGATGCCTGCGGTCGGGAAATCCGGGCCCGGGATGAACTCCATCAGGCCGTCGATATCGATTTCCGGATTGTCGATCAGCGCGATGCAGGCATTGATCGATTCGGTGAGGTTGTGCGGCGGAATGTTGGTCGCCATGCCCACCGCGATACCAGCCGAACCATTGACCAGCAGGTTCGGGAACCGGGTCGGCATGACCGTCGGCTCCAGTTCCTTTTCGTCGTAGTTGGGCTGGAAATCGACGGTTTCCTTGTCGATGTCCGCCATCAGCTCATGCGCGAGCCGCGACATGCGCGCCTCGGTGTATCGCATCGCCGCGGCGGAGTCGCCGTCGACCGAACCGAAGTTACCCTGGCCATCGACCAGCATGTAACGCAGCGAGAACGGCTGTGCCAAGCGCACCAGCGTGTCGTATACCGACTGGTCGCCATGCGGGTGGTACTTACCGATGACGTCACCGACGATACGTGCCGACTTGAAGTAGGGCTTGTTGCTGTGCGCGTTGAGTTCATTCATCGCAAACAGCACACGACGATGCACCGGCTTGAGGCCATCGCGCGCATCTGGCAGCGCGCGCCCCACGATCACGCTCATGGCGTAATCGAGGTAGCTCTTGCGCATCTCGTCTTCCAGGTTGACCTGGATGATTTCCTTGGCGGTTTCTGCCATTCGGGTTCCGTTGTCTGGTAGCGGTCCAGTCCGGCGCATCCACCCGGGGGCGGTCGTGCCGGAACCTCGATTCAACCGCTGGATTCTACCACACGGGGCCGTTTTCCGCCTGCTTTTACGGTGATTTTACCGGCACAAATCAGGAACTTAGGGGTTTGCCGGCCAGCGGCCGGCACTACCGGACGCCGGGCCGGGGCGCTTTCCCGTGGAAAGGCTCCCGCCCCTGCCCGCGTCAGCCGCCGAAGGCGGCGCGCATGTTCTCTGCGGTCGGGTTCAGGATCACCCCCCGCTCGGTCACGATGGCATCGATCAGCTCGCCCGGGGTGACATCGAACACCGGGTTCCAGGCAGCGATGCCCTCGGCCACGGTGCGGGTGCCGCCCACGCCGTACAGTTCGCCCGGATCGCGCTGTTCGATCTCGATCTGGCTGCCGTCCACGGTATCCATGTCCACCGTCGAGGACGGTGCCACGACCATGAACTTCACCCCGTGGTGGCGGGCCGCGATGGCCAGCTGGTAGGTGCCGATCTTGTTGGCGGTATCGCCGTTGGCGCAGATCCGGTCAGCGCCCACGATCACCCACTGCACGGCACCGGTCTTCATCAGGTGCGAAGCGGCCGAGTCGGCGATCAGCGTCGCGTCGATACCATCCTGCTGCAGCTCCCACACGGTCAGGCGCGCACCCTGCAACCACGGCCGGGTCTCGCCGGCGAACACCCGGGCAATGCGGTCCTGGGCCATCCCGGCGCGGATCACGCCCAACGCCGTACCGAAGCCGGCGGTGGCCAGCGAACCGGTGTTGCAATGGGTCAACACGCCGCTGCCGGCCTCGATCAGGCCGGCACCGAGGGCGCCCATATGACGGTTGGCGGCCAGGTCTTCTTCAGCGATGGCCTGTGCTTCAGCCTCCAGCAGCGCCTTCCAGTCAGCACCGGCGGCACTCAGGCAACGTCGCATGCGTGCCAGCGCCCAGGCCAGGTTCACCGCAGTCGGGCGTGAGGCGTTCAGCCGCTGCAGTGCCGGTTCCAGCTGCTGCAGGGCATGCGCGCCGTCGGCGGCCTGCACATCACGTGCGGCCAGCACCACACCCCAGGCGGCAGCGATGCCGATGGCCGGCGCGCCGCGCACGGTCAGGGCGTGGATGGCGGCGGCCACCTCATCGCTGTCATGGCAGGCCACATGCTCGACCACGAACGGCAGCTTGCGCTGGTCAAGCAGTTGCAGGGTATCGCCGGTCCACAGGATCGGGCGGATGTGGTCGTAGCGGGCGTAGTCGAGGTCGGTGGCGGTAGTCATGGGCCCATTGTAGGGCCACGCCACGCGCGGATGGACCCGTCGGAACTCAGTTCACCGAGAATTCGGCGCGGCAGCCGCCGTCGACCCAGATGCCGTTGCGGTTCCAGCCCCAGGTATTGCCTTCTTCGCACGGAGTGCTGGAAAGCTGGTTGGAGATGGTGGCGCTGGTGGAGATGCTGGCGCCACAGAAGCGGCGCTTCTTGGACTTGGATTCGCAGGTCAGCCGGCGCGGCATGTCGACGAAACGGCCCTGCTCGTCGGCCACCTCGAAGTCACCCTGGCACCCCCGGGTGGTCCATACCTCATTGCGCTTGTAGCCCCAGCCCTGCCCTTCCCGGCACGGCAGCACCGACAGCTGCCGCAGCAGCCGCACCGGCGCGCCATCCAGGCGTACCGGGCAACTCTGCGGGCGCCCGTTGGACTCACAGCGCACGACCCGTCGCACCAGACGCTTGCGACCCTCGGTCGACGGCGCCGCTGCATCCGTCTCGGCCGGGCGCGCGCGGAACTCGGCACGGCAGCCCAGGGTCACCCACACGCCACTGCGGTCGGTGCCCCACTCGCTGCCACGGATGCAGCTGTTGCTGGACAACTGGCGGATCAGATCGACGCCGTTGCTGACATCGATATCACAGTGCACCCAGCCCATGTCGCGGGATTCGCAGGTCACCACTTCGCTGTCATAGCCAAGCGACTGCGCCGATGCGGTCGACGGAAGCAGACCACCCCATATCGCCACGGAGTACATCGGTGCCGCTACGACCGCGAACCACTTGACCAAAGCCTTCCCCATGAATGGATGAACCACGACGCAAGTGTGCGGTATCGGCTGTGATAAGAGCATCATCGTGCTTGCTGAATCAAGCGCGACAAAACGCGTTTTCGTTCAGCCTGCCAGGTCCATGGGAAATCGTCGGGTCATGCGTGGGCGAAATCGAATGCAAGTACATCTGCAATGCGCGGTGTACGGTGCATCGCCATCAACAGGCGATCAATGCCAACGGCAACGCCGGCACAGTCGGGCATCAAAGGCAGTGCATGCAGCAACGCTTCATCCAATGCGGGCTGTACCTGTCCGCGCGCGTGGCGGCGCTGCAGGTCATGCTGGAAACGCGCGCGTTGTTCAGCCGCATCGTTCAGTTCGTGATAACCGTTGGCCAGTTCCACCGCGCCCAGGTACAGCTCGAAACGCTCGGCCAACGGCGGTGTGCCGGCACGGATGCGCGCCAGTGCCGCCTGGCTGGCGGGCCAGTCGTGGACGACGGTCATGACCGCGTCATCGAAATGCGGTTGGATACGGTGGGTCATCAACAGATCCAGCCAGTCATCGCGGGTCAGGCCCACCGGATCGATGTGCACTTCGCCCAGCGCGGCGCGCAGCACTGCCTCATCGGCATCGAACGGGTCCACGCCTGCGTGCTGCTGGAACAGCTCGCGATAGCTCAGCACACGCAACGTCGCGCTGCGTCCCACCAGCGCCAGTGCCTGCCCCACCAGTTCTGCGGTTTCCTGCAGCAGCCGATGGTGGTCCCAGCCAACCCGATACCACTCCAGCATGGTGAACTCGGGATTGTGGCGGCCGCCCGCTTCGCCGTTGCGGAACACCCGGCCCAGCTCATAGCAGTCGCCCACGCCGGCAGCGAGCAGTCGCTTGAGCGGAAACTCCGGCGAGGTGCGCAGCCAGCGGCGGCGACCGCCCGCATCGACGTGACCGCTGAAATCGGTGTGGAAGCTGTCGATGTTCGGCTCGGTGTTGCCGGCCACCGACAGGATCGGCGTTTCCACCTCCAGCACACCACGCTCGGCAAAGAAGCGCCGCACCAGTGCATTGAGTGTGGCGCGCTGTTGCAGGCTGCGCAGCAGCGCCTCGCTCACAGGATGCCCTCCGGGCGCGGATGGTCCAGCGGCAGGGTCAGCAGATCGCGGGTGTCATAGATGTAGCCGCTGGCCAGATACAGGCGGCGCGCCAGTTCGTTGTGATGATTGACCTCCAACCGCAGCCGGCTCACGCCGCGCCCCCGCGCGCGCTGTTCGCAGATGGCCAGTGCCCGCTTGCCACGGCCACGGCCGCGTGCGCGATGGCTGAGATAGAGCTCGTCCAGCAGCATGAAATGGCCGCCCTGCTCCAGGCTGAAGCCCATCGCGATCACCGCATAGCCGACGACGGCTGCGGCCTCGTCCAGCCACAGCAGCACTTCACCGTTGCGCGGATCGGCCAGCAGCGCATCGACGCCACGGCGCACGCGCACATCTTCGAATTCGATCTTGTCTTCGGCGTAGAAATCGCGCATCAGCGCGATCAGCAGTTCCTCGTCGGCACGGGTGGCCAGGCGGAAATCCAGCGGAGCGGTCTGCATCAGTGTTCCTCTGCGGTTGCGTGCCGGGCGCCTGCACACCCGGCCGGTTCATCATTCGTGTTCGGCGAGGTAGGCCAGCAGGCGCTCTTCATCCCACACCGGAACGCCCAGCGCTTGCGCCTTGTCCAGCTTGGAACCGGCCTCGGTGCCGGCCACCACGAAACTGGTCTTCTTCGACACGCTGCCGGACACCTTGGCGCCCAGCGCCTCCAGGCGCTCTTTGGCGGTATCGCGATTGAGCTGGGCCAGCGTGCCGGTGAGCACGACCGTCTGCCCGTCCAGCGGGCCGGCCACCACTTCGGCCAGGGCCGGTGCATTGGCCAGGATGTGTTTCATCTCCACTTCGGCCGCCAGCAGCATCGCGCCATGGCCCTCGCTGTCCAGCCAGTCGGCGACGCCGCGCGCGGTGTCATCGGGCAGGCCGGCGTTGACGAACTGGCCGTGCTCGGCGTCCAGCACCGATTGTGCGCTGGGCAGTGCGGCGACCAGCTTCTCGGCACGCAGGCGGGTGATGCCGGGAATCTCCGCTTCAACCAGCAGTTGGGCCAGGTCAAGACCTTCGCGCAGCTTTGCGCTCGGCGGGTGCACGTCGCTGATGCGTACCTGCCCCACCTGCAGCAGCGCATCGATGGCCTGCTGGTTGCCTTCCTGTTCGAAGAAGTGGCCCAGCGAGCGCGCCACCTCGCCACCGATATCCGGCACGCGCTTGAACAGCGGCCACGGCAGACGGCGGATCAACGCCAGATCGCCAAACCACTGTGCCAGTGCCTTGGCGGTGCTCTCGCCAACGTGCTCGATGCCCAGCGCGAACAGCAGTCGCTCCAGCGTCGCATCACGGCTGGCGTCGATCGCAGCAATCAGGTTGTCCGCCCACTTGGTGGCGATCTTCTTCGTATTCCATTCGAAGGCGGCCGGCTGTGCCAATGCCTGCGCGCGCCACCCGGCATCGTTGCCATCCAGCTTCAACACGGCGTTGAGCACCGCGCCGCTGCCTTCGGCCGGCAGGTGCAGTTTCAGGCTGGCTGCGAGTGCCGAAGGGTCTTCAGCATCCAGCACCAGCTTCAGGTGCAGCAGCTGGTCACGGGTGAGGCGGTACAGATCGGCCACGCTCTTGACGATGCCGGCGTCCACCAGGGTTTCGATGTACTTGTCGCCAAGGCCGTCGATATCCATCGCCCGTCGCGAGGCGAAGTGGGCGATGGCTTCCTTGCGCTGCGCCGGGCAGGACAGCTCGCCCGAGCAGCGCCACGCGGCGGCCCCCTCCTCGCGCACGATCTCCGAGCCGCACACCGGGCAGCTGGTCGGCATCTGCCAAGGCGTGGTGCCCGCAGGGCGTCGGTCGAGGATGACGCTGACCACTTCCGGGATCACATCGCCAGCACGGCGCACGATCACGCTGTCACCCACGCGCACGTCCAGCCGCGCGATCTGGTCAGCGTTGTGCAGGGTGGCGTTGGAGACGATCACCCCAGCCACCGCGACCGGCGCAAGACGTGCCACCGGCGTGGCAGCACCGGTGCGGCCGATCTGGATTTCGATGGCCTCCAGCGTGGTGCTCTGTTCCTGCGCCGGGAACTTGTGCGCGATGGCCCAGCGCGGTGCGCGCGAAACGAAACCCATGGTCTGCTGACCGGCGCGATCATCGAGCTTGTAGACCACACCATCGATATCGAATGCCAGGCTGTCGCGACGCTCGCCGATGTCCCGGTAATAGGCCAGCAGGCCGTCGCTGCCCTCCACCACCTTGCACAGGTCGCTGACCGGGAAGCCCCATTCGCGCAGCTGTGCCAGCGTGCCCGAATGCGTATCGGGCAGCTCACCGCCCTGCACTTCACCGGTACCGTAGGTGAAAAAACTGAGCCTGCGCTGCGCGCTGATCTTCGGGTCGAGCTGGCGCAGCGAACCGGCGGCTGCATTGCGCGGATTGGCCAGCACCTTGCCACCGTGCAGGCGCGCGCGCTCGTTGTAGGCCTCGAAGTCGGCGCGGGCCATGTAGACCTCACCACGCACCTCCAGCACATCCGGCCAGCCCTTGCCTTTCAGCCGCTTGGGGATGTCGCCGATCTCGCGCAGATTGGCAGTCACGTCCTCGCCGGTGCTGCCATCGCCGCGGGTGGCGCCCAGCACGAAATGGCCGTCCTCGTAACGCAGGCTGATCGCCAGGCCATCCATCTTCGGCTCGGCGGAAAAACGCAGGGTGCCGCGGCGCAGACGCTCATCGATGCGGCGTACGAAGTCGGCTACTTCCTCATCGCTGAAGGCATTGGACAGCGACAGCATCGGCACCGCATGGGTGACTTCGGCGAAGCGTCCCGACGGGCGGGCGCCCACCTGCTGGGTCGGGCTGTCGGCACGGGCAAGATCGGGATGCTCGCGCTCCAGCGCCTCCAGCTCACGCACCAGACGGTCGTAGTCGACGTCGGGGATCTCCGGCGCATCCAGCTCGTGATAGGCACGATTGGCCTGGGCGATCTGCCGGCGCAGGTCTTCGGCACGTTCGGCGGGGCTGGGGCTCATCGGAATCCGCGGGTTCTGGGATGGCCGGGAATTCTACCGCGCCTGCGCGTCAGGCCCTGTCTGTAGCGTCGAGCCAGGCTCAGCGGGCGGCGAACAGCAGTCAAGCGTGGCATCGGCTCCACGCAACCGCTTGCCGGCACTCGCTGCCAGCGCTAGCGTGCGTCGGTCGCCCTTCCGGAACCGCCCCTGTGACCCTGCCCGCCTCCCGTCGCCACTTCCTGCAACTGGCCGGCGCCGGCCTCGCGCTCGCCAGCAGCGGCCTGCCCCGGTCGCCCCAGGCACAGCCAGCGACTGTGGCCGCGCCAAACGCCGATGTCGGCGCGGTGCAGCTGAACTTCAACGAATGCCCGTATGGCCCCTCGCCCGCCGCCCAGCAGGCGGCGCGCGACAGCATCGCCAGCTGCGGGCGTTACCGCTTCGCCCTGGCCGGTGAGGTGCGCGATGCCTTCGTCGCCCTGGCCGGAATTCCCGCCGACCACGTGCGCCTGTATCCGGGCTCCAGCGAACCGCTGAACCGTGCGGCGACGCTGTGGACCGGCCCACAGGCGGGCCTGGTGGTGGCCGACCCGACCTTCGAGACGCTGGGCGAGATGGCAGCCGCGCGCGGCGCCCAGGTGCAGAAGGTGCCACTGCGCAACGATGGTGCGCACGACCTGCGCGCGATGGTTGCAGCCGCGCGCGCGCGACCAACCGGCCTGCTGTACGTGTGCAATCCCAACAATCCCACCGGCTCGATCAGTCCCGCCGACGAACTGGCCTGGCTGCTGGCCAACAAGCCCGCCGGTACCCTCGTGCTGCTGGACGAGGCCTATCTGCAGTACAGCGAACAGCCCAGCCTGATTGCACAGGTGGCCCGGCGCGATGACCTGATCGTGCTACGCACGTTCTCCAAGCTGTACGGCATGGCCGGCCTGCGCCTTGGCGTGGCGGCGGCACATCCCGAGCGCCTGCGCGAGCTGGCCAGCCTGGGCGAGAACCCGCTGCCCGTGCCCGCACTTGCAGCGGCACTGGCCAGCCTGCGTGACCCGCAACTGATCCCGCAGCGACGCCTGCAGAATGCCAAGGCCCGGCAGAGCACCATCGCCTGGCTGGGCAAGCGTGGCTTCGACTGCCTGCCGACGGAAGCGAACTGCTTCGTGGTGGATGTGCAGCGTGACGGCGCTGCCTTCGCCAAGGCCATGGCGGACAACGGCGTGGTGATCGGCCGCAGCTGGCCGATCTGGCCCCAGCGCGTGCGCGTGACCGTGGGCACCGAGGAAGAGATGGCGCGCTTCCGCAGCGCGTTCGCGAAGGTGGCGGGCGTACCGGCGTAGACCGCATCCACGCATGGCGTGGATCTACTGGTCTGGTGGGTGCCGACCGTTGGTCGGCACGCCAGGACCTGCTGCGCTTACCAGCGCGGGGTCTTGGTCAGCGGCGGGGCCTGGTGCTGGCGGTCATAGGCGCGCAGCTCATCACGGATATGGGCGATGCGCTGGCGACCGAGCGCGTTGCGGCCGTCATCCAGTACCACGCCATCCAGCAGCTCGGCCATGCGCTGCACGGTCGGCAGCATCTTCTCCCAGGCATCCAGCGCGGTCAGCGGCGCGGGCAGGGTCAGGAAGAAGGCGATGGCCGGGGTTTCCATCGCGCGGATGTTACCCATGTCGAAGCTGCCCGGCTTCATGATGCTGGCCATCGAGAAGATCGGGCCACGTTCGGGATGACCCTCGACCAGCCGGTGGAAGACATTCATGTGGCCAAACACCAGGCCGGTCTTCTCCGCTGCCACGACGATGTCTTCGCCACGCAGTTGTTCGCCGGCGCGGGCGGCCACGAACAATGAAACGATCTTGTCGAAATCCTGGGTCGCGCGCTTGCCCAGGTCGCTGGCCGCGCCATCGACGTCGGGCAGTCCCAGTTCGGCCTGCTCGACCGCATCGCCCATGCCAGGCTCGACGCGGGCATCGGCCACGGGCACGCCATCCTCGCCCAGCACCGGCTCACGGCGCTCGCCGCTGGTCGGCTCGGCGCTGTCCAGACGACGGCCCTGGGGCTTCTTCTTGGGACGGCCAAACAGGAAGATCGCAGCGACCAACAGCAGGCCGGCGGCCAGGATGCCGATGCGCAACAGTGCCGTGTCGGACATTCGTTAGGTTCTCCGGCTAGTTCATTCAGGTAACTAGGATGGCACGTCAGGCCGCGCCCGCCAATCGCGCGGCTTCTTCCAGGTCCACACTGACCAGGCGGCTGACGCCCGGTTCGCGCATCGTCACGCCCGACAACTGGTGCGCCGCTTCCATCGTGGCCTTGTTGTGGCTGACGAACAGGAACTGCACCTTCTCGCTCATTTCCTTGACCATGTTGGCCAGGCGGCCGACGTTGGCTTCATCCAGCGGCGCGTCCACCTCGTCCAGCAGGCAGAACGGCGCCGGGTTGAGCTGGAAGATCGCAAACACCAGCGCCACGGCGGTCATCGCCTT
The DNA here is from genome assembly GCF_057799055.1 of Stenotrophomonas sp. 14P6.2.3. Taxonomy (NCBI): domain Bacteria; kingdom Pseudomonadati; phylum Pseudomonadota; class Gammaproteobacteria; order Lysobacterales; family Lysobacteraceae; genus Stenotrophomonas; species Stenotrophomonas sp. 14P6.2.3. Next base: position 150,378 of record NZ_JBYOLA010000005.1, on the reverse strand, counting down.
TTCGCCACCGGACAGCAGCGAGATGCTCGACACCCGCTTGCCCGGGGGGCGCGCCATGATGGTCACACCGGTGTCGAGAAGGTCTTCACCGGTCAGTTCCAGGTAGGCGTGGCCACCACCGAACAGGCGCGGATACAGCGCCTGCACACCGGCGTTGACCCGATCGAAGGTGTCCTTGAAACGGCCGCGGGTCTCGCGGTCGATCTTGCGGATCGCATCTTCCAGGGTCTCCAGCGCCGTGGTCAGATCCATGTGCTGGGCATCCAGATATTCCGAGCGCTGCGATGCTTCGCCATATTCGTGGATCGCGGCGAGGTTGACCGGCTCCAGCCGGCGCATGCGGCCATCGATCTGGTGCACGGCTTGTTCCCAGTCGCCCAGGCGCGCCTCTTCGGGCAGCGTGTTGATCACATCCTGCAGCACGAAACCGGCCTTCTCCACTGCGCCCTGCAGGGTTTCGGCACTGAGCACCAATGCCTGCTGGTCCAGCTTGCGCTGCGAAATACGCTCGCGCTGGGACAACGCCTGCTCGTCGCGCTGGTGGCGGGTCTGCTCGTAATTGCGCAGCTCGGCGTCGATGCCATCCAGCAGCGTGCGCGCCTCGGTCAGCACGCGATCGGCACGCACACGCTCTTCCAACGCGTTCTGGTGCTCTGCCTGCAGCGACTCGACCGGTGTATCGCCTTCGTCCAGCTGCGAATGCAGTTCGCCCAGGCGCGAATCAAGCTGGCCACGCTGGGTGCTCATGCGTTCCAGTGCCTGGCTCAACGAGGCCACCTGGGCACGCTGCGATTCCAGGGTCAGCGCCAACGCATGCGAACGCTCGCGTACCGCACGGGCGGCGTCGCGGGCCAGATCGCGCGCCTCGGTCAACTGACGGCGTTCGCCCTCCAGACCCTGCCGGTTCGACTCCAGGTCGCCCATGCTGTTGACCGCATTCTCCAGCCGCGAACGCGCTTCACGCGCCTGCTCGCGATTGATGTCCAGGGTCTCCAGCAACTGGCTGAGCTCGCCTTCGATGCGGTCGATGCGTGTGCGTGCGGCCTCGACCTTGCCCTGCTGGCCCTGCAGCTGGCCAGCCAGTTCGGATACCGCGCGGTGCGCCAGGTACAGCGCCCGCTGCGCATCCTCGCGCTGCTGTTCGGCGGCCAACAGATGCTCACGGAAACCGGCCAGCTGTTCTTCCAGTTCGGCTTCGCGCGACTGCAGCTGCTCGATCTGCTCGCGCAGTTCATTGATTTCGCGTTCGCGCAGCAGCGCGCCCTGCTTGGCGGCGCCGGAGCGCGATACGCGCACCCAGCCCTCGCCCAGACGCTCACCGCCCTGGGTGATGATGGAATCGCCCTCAGGCAGGCTGGCCTGCAGGGCATTGGCTTCGGCCAGGTCGCGCGCACCGTGCAGGCGCGCAAGCAGGCGACGGATCGGCGCCGGGCCACGCACACGTGCAGCCAGCGAGGTCGGTGCGACCTTCAGGTCCGCGCCGTCATTGGCGACCAGTGCGATGCGGCCTTCGCCCAGTTCGCCCAGCGCGTCGACCAGGCTGGCGGGGTCATCGACCAGAACGCCTTCGATCAATTGGCCGAGGGCGCTTTCCACCGCGTTTTCCCAACCGGCATCGACATCCAGACGCTCGCCCACGCGTGCGGCCGAATCCAGGCCACGCGACTTCAGCCAGGCCACCGCCGCGCCCTGCTCCTGGCCGAGTGCGGCCTGCTGCAGGGTTTCCAGCGAGGACAGGCGACCGCGCAGACCATTGACCTGCTTGCGCAGTTCGGCCAGTTCGTTCTGGCCGCTGCGCTGCTGCTCCTGCACCGCGGCAACACCGTGCTTGCGCTCCTCGACCTGTTCGGTCAGTTCATCCAGCGCGGTCTTCTGCGTGTCGTGCTGCAGATGCAGATGTTCGAAGACTTCATCCAACGCATCCACGTCCAGGCCTGCGCGCTCGGCCGCCAGCGCTTCGCGGCGACGGTCGGCGTCAAGGATCTGCTTGTCCAGGTAGTCCACGCGGGTGCGCTCGACCTCGCCCGCACGTGAGGCTTCCGAGCTCTGCGAAGTGTGCTGCTCCCAACGTTGCTGCCAATCGGACAGCCGCGTTTCGGCCTCACGCAGGCCTTCCTGCTTGATCTCGTTCTCTTCCTGCAGTTCTTCCAACTGCGGGGTGGCCGCATCGACCGCTTCGCGCAGCACCATCAGCTTGGCTTCGTCACCACTGATGTGCTGGCCCAGTTCGGCCAGTGCCTGGCGGGTTTCATCGCGCGCCTTGTGCAGGCGCTGCGACAGTTCGCGCTGGTGCTGGATCTGCTGTTCGAGACGGGCCAGCGTGCTGCCCACCTGATAGACCTCGGCCTGCGCGGCGTTGAGCGAATCGGCGGCCTCCTCGCGACGAACGCGCGAGGTCTCGATCCGCGCCTCGGCGTCACGCTGGTCGGCGATCAGTTGCTGCAGCTTGGTTTCTTCCTGCGACAACCCTTCGCGCAGCTTGGACAGGCGACCGTCCAGTCCGCGGTACTCCAACGCCTTCCACTCCGCATCCTTGACCCGGCGCTCTTCCTGCAGCGCCTGGTACTGCTCGGCCTGTTTGGCCTGCCGCTTGAGGTGTTCGAGCTGCTTGGTGATTTCCTCGCGCAGATCGCCAAGGCGGTCCAGGTTCTCGCGGGTGTGGCGGATGCGCGTCTCGGTTTCCTTGCGGCGCTCCTTGTACTTGGAGATGCCCGCAGCCTCTTCCAGGTACACGCGCAGGTCTTCCGGGCGCGCCTCGATGATCTGGCTGATCATGCCCTGCTCGATGATCGAGTAGCTGCGCGGGCCAAGGCCGGTGCCGAGGAACAGGTCGGTGATGTCGCGACGGCGGCACTTGGTGCCGTTGAGGTAGTAGTTGCTGCTGCCGTCACGGCTGACGGTGCGCTTGACCGAGATCTCGTTGAACGAAGCGTACTCGCCGGAAATCGTGTGATCCGAGTTGTCGAAGATCAGCTCGACGGTGGCCTGCGAAACCGGCTTGCGGGCATTGGAACCGGAGAAGATCACGTCGGTAAGCGAGTCACCCCGCAGGCGGCTGGCCGAACTTTCGCCCATGACCCAGCGCACGGCGTCGATGATGTTCGACTTGCCGCAGCCATTGGGCCCCACCACGCCGGTCATGTTGGTCGGCAGGTGCAGCGTGGTCGGATCGACGAAGGACTTGAAACCGGACAGCTTGATCGTGGAAAGACGCATGGCGTGATTGGGTTCCGGGCAAGGGCCTTACGGCCGCCACCATAGTGGATGTCAGGTCAGCCAGCACCTCAAGCCCTTGATTTCAAAAGAATTCAACAAGGCCAAGGGTGACGCAATGGAATGAGTATAGCGGGGCGAATGTTCCACGGGCGGGAGGAAGCTCCGCGCTCATGCCCGCTCCTGCTCTCCGGCGTCGCCGCAAACAGCCCAGTACATCGACCCGTGCCCGGAAAATGAGAGCAACGTGTTGATATTCATGGATTCATCCTGGGGCCGCCGGCACATGCGTCACCCGCCAAGCACCGACCCGGCCCGGCCTCCATCGCCCAAAACAAAACGGGCACCCTTGCGGGCGCCCGTTCTGGTGATGCCAAGCCTTACGGCGTGGGATCAGGCCTTTTCGGCTTCAACCACGACCTTGACGGTGGTCTCGACGTCCGCGTGCAGGTGCACCAGGACTTCGTACTCGCCAATGTTGCGGAAGGCGCCTTCGCCCAGGATGACTTCGCTCTTGCTCAGCGGCAGGCCGGCAGCGGTGAAGGCATCGGCGATTTCGCGCGCGCCGACCGAGCCGTACAGCTTGCCTTCGGTCGAAGCGTTGGCGGCGACGGTCACGCTCGCGCCTTCCAGCTTGGCCTTGCGGGCTTCAGCGTCGGCGTGGATGGACTGGGCCTTGGCTTCGTAATCAGCGCGCTTGGCTTCGAACTCGGCCTTGTTGCTCTCGGTGGCCGGAACGGCCTTGCCCTGCGGCACGAGGAAGTTACGGCCGTAGCCCGGCTTCACGTCGACCAGGTCGCCGAGATTGCCGAGGTTGGTGACTTTCTGCAGGAGGATCAGCTGCATGGTATTGCTCCAGATAAGTTATTCGTTAGCGAGGCGCGGGCCCCGCAACAAAGGCTGTCCGAATAGCTGGCACAGCGGGGGCAGCGCGGAGCCGCCCCGCCGGCATCAGACGTCGTGGTTGTCGGTGTACGGAATCAGGGCCAGGAAGCGAGCGCGCTTGACGGCGGTCGCCAGCTGACGCTGGTACTTCGACTTGGTACCGGTGACGCGGCTCGGCACGATCTTGCCGTTCTCGGTCAGGTACTGGCGCAGGGTGTTGAGATCCTTGTAGTCGATCTCCTTGACACCTTCAGCCGTGAACTTGCAGAACTTGCGGCGACGGAAGAACTTGGACATGTCAGTGCTCCTTAGGCGGCCGAAGCGGCGTCGTCGCCGGCATCGTTGTCAGCGGCGGGGGTGGTTTCGCCTTCTTCGTCATCACGACGACGACGCTCACCACGCTCGGGCTTGTCGCCCTTCTCGTCCTTGCTCTTCATGATCAGCGACTGCTCGGTGTCAGCCTCGTCACGCTTGATGACCAGGTTGCGCAGCACGGCGTCGTTGAAGCGGAAGCTCTCGGTCAGTTCGGTCAGAACGGCCTGGTCGACCTCGATGTTCAGCAGCACGTAGTGCGCCTTCACCAGGTTCTGGATCGGGTACGCCAGCTGGCGGCGGCCCCAGTCTTCCAGACGGTGGATGGTGCCGTTGCCGTTCTCGACCAGCGACTTGTAGCGCTCGATCATGGCCGGGACCTGCTCGCTCTGGTCCGGGTGGACCATGAACACGATTTCGTAATGACGACTCATGTTTTTCTACCTTTCGGATGTGGCCTTGCGGCCGGACAGCCCCCCGCCGTTGATACCGCGGTGGGGCAAGGGATCCTGCCAGGGAGGCAGGAAGCCGCGCATTATGGCGCAGATGGGGGGACTGGGCAACCGGTGGGTAAGCGGGCCACCTGAACCGGGGGCGCCCTGCTCCCGTGCCGACAAGGTCGGCAGCTACCAAAGCGGGGCCTGGCCCCGCCAGCACTCAGGCCTTGTCGGCGTCGGTGGTGAAGCTCTCGCCGCAGCCGCACTCGGCGGTGGCATTCGGGTTGCTGAACGTGAAGGTCTCGCTCAGGCCGTGCTTGCCGAAGTCGATCACGGTGCCGTCCACCAAGGCCAGGCTCTTGGCGTCGACGTAGATCTTCACCCCGTCCTGGTCGAACACGGTGTCGTCCGCGCGCTCGTCGCGGGCCAGGTCGGTGATGTGGCCCCAGCCCGAGCAGCCGGTCTTGGTCACGCCAAAACGCAGGCCCAGCGCGCCGGGGGTCTGGGCGACGAAGCGCTGCACGCGCTCGAAGGCAATAGGGGTCAGGCTGACAGCCATGGTGGATCACTCCAGAGGTACCGGGACATTATAGGGAGCCGATGACCGCAGAAATGCCTCGCAAGCAGAACGCTGCAACCGGTAAACTCCCGTGTTCAGAGATCGAGTCGATCAGCAGAGGATTCAAGTCATGACGGTGGTCAGCGTTGAACATGCGCTTGCCGGGAAGATCCCGGAAGGTGGCGAAGTCACGGTACGCGGTTGGGTGCGCACGGTGCGCGGTTCAGCAAATCTGGCTTTCGTGAATGTGACCGACGGCTCCTGCTTCGCCCCGATCCAGGTCGTGGCCGGCGACGCGCTGGCCAACTTCGACGAAATCAAGCGCCTGACCACCGGCTGCTCGCTGGTGGCCACCGGCACCCTGGTGAAGTCGCAGGGCAAGGGCCAGTCGTTTGAGATCCAGGCCAGCGCGGTCGAGGTGGTCGGCTGGGTCGAAGACCCGCTCACTTATCCGATCCAGCCCAAGCCGATGACGCCGGAGTTCCTGCGTGAAGTGGCGCACCTGCGCCCGCGCACCAACCTGTTCGGCGCGGTCACCCGCATCCGCAACTGCCTGGCCCAGGCCGTGCACCGCTTCTTCCACGAGAACGGCTTCAACTGGATCAGCACCCCGATCATCACCACCTCCGACGCCGAAGGCGCCGGCCAGATGTTCCGCGTGTCCACCCTGGACATGGTGAACCTGCCGCGTGATGCCCAGGGCGGGATCGACTTCAGCCGCGACTTCTTCGGCAAGGAAACCTTCCTGACCGTGTCCGGCCAGCTGAACGTCGAGGCTTACTGCCTGGCGCTGAGCAAGGTGTACACCTTCGGCCCGACCTTCCGCGCCGAGAACAGCCACACCACCCGCCATCTGGCGGAGTTCTGGATGATCGAGCCGGAAATCGCCTTCGCCGACCTGGCCGAAGACGCACGCCTGGCCGAAGAATTCCTGAAGTACCTGTTCCGCGCGGTGCTCAACGAGCGCGGCGACGACCTGGCCTTCATCGCTGAGCGCGTGGACAAGAACGCGATCACCAAGCTGGAAGACTTCATCAACGCGCCGTTCGAGCGCATCGACTACACCGATGCGGTCGCCCTGCTGCAGAAGTCCGGCAAGAAGTTCGACTTCCCGGTCGAATGGGGCCTGGACCTGCAGACCGAGCACGAGCGCTGGCTGACCGAGGAACACGTCGGCCGCCCGGTGGTGGTGACCAACTACCCCGAGCACATCAAGGCCTTCTACATGCGCCTGAACGATGACGGCAGGACCGTCGCCGCGATGGACGTGCTGGCCCCCGGCATCGGCGAGATCATCGGTGGCAGCCAGCGCGAAGAGCGTCTGGATGTGCTGGATGCACGCATGGCGCAGTTCGGCCTGGATCGCGAGCATTACAGCTGGTACCGCGATTTCCGCCGCTACGGCTCGGTGCCGCACGCCGGTTTCGGCCTCGGCTTCGAGCGCCTGGTGGTCTACGTCTGCGGCCTGTCCAACATCCGCGATGCGATCCCCTACCCGCGCGCCCCGGGCAGCGCGGACTTCTAAGCCCACACGCACGACCACGGAGGTACTGCCCCCATGACCCTGTTCTTCGCCCTGTGTTTCGTCGGCGTTGCAGTGGCCGGGTTCAGTGCCTTCGTGATTTTCTGGCCGCTGACCCTGGTGCATGTGCGCGATCGCCATCCGGCGCTGGCGCAGCGCTTCGGCAGTGGCGCCTTCCTCAAGCCCGACGCGCTGGGCTGGCTGCTGCGGCGCGAATACCGCACCCAGCCGGACCGGTCGCTGTCCGGGCTGGCGACGCCCGCCTGGGTATCGCTGCTGACCCTGCTGGCTGGACTGGGCATGGCTGCCCTGCTCTGGCTGGCCTCGCTCTGGTAATACACACATGAACGACCTTTCCCACGTCCGTGACAGCTGGTGGCTGGCCAGCCTCGGCAACACCCTGATCTGGGCACGCCTGCGCATCCGCGAGGCCGGCACCGCCGAAGTGCTCGACAGCGATGGCAATACGCTGAGCTACGACAGCGAGGACACCGCCCGCTCGCAGCTGTTCGACGCCGAGTTCGTCGAGTACGAAGGCCTGGACGAAGAAGATGCGCTGGTGCGCGGATTCTCGCTGCATGAAGTGCAGCCACCGCAGGCGGGCAGCGACGAAGGCCTGCGCGGGCGCATGGTGCAGTCGCTCGGCAGCCGCGCCTGAGGCCAACCGATGTTCACCCCGCGCGCTTTCGCACAGACCGACCTGCAGTGGCTGGATCGCCTGCTGGCGCGTGATCCATTCGTCACCGTGCTCACCGCCGGTGGCGATGGCTTGCCGGAGCTGACCCGGTTGCCGGTGCTGTACCAGCGCGACGGCGACCACATCGAGCTGCGCGGCCACTGGGCCCGCGCCAACCCACAGGCACGCCACAGCGGTGCGGCCAAGGTGCTGGTGGACGGGCCGCATGGCTATGTATCGGCCAGCTGGTACCCGGACAAGGAGCCTGCCGCGCGGGTGCCTACCTGGAACTACGCCGCCGCCGAGCTGCGCGGCCAGCTGCAGACGTTCGACGATACCGATGCGCTGGCCCAGCTGGTCAGCGATACCGGCGACCGCTTCGAAGCCAGCGTCGGCCAGGACTGGCGGTTCGAACCCGAGCGTGACGATCACCGCCGCCAGCTGCGCGGCATCATCGGCTTCCGCTTCACCGTCGAACAGGTGCAGCTGACGTTGAAGCTGAGCCAGAACCACCCCGAGGCCAACCAGCAGGCGGTGATGGCCGAACTGGAACGCCTGGACAATCCCCATTCCACCGAACTGGCGCAGTGGATGCGCCGGTATCGCGACGAAGCCGCCGCAGGCAGCTGAGCGCCCTGTTTCCCGCGACGACGCGACCAGAACGGCCGCGCCTTGCCCCCACCCGACGTCAGGGACCCCGAACATGAAAGACATCCACAAGCTGCTGCAGAACAACCGCGAATGGGCAGACCGGATCGAGAAGGAAGATCCGGACTTCTTCCATCAGCTGGCCAAGCAGCAGCATCCGGAATACCTGTGGATCGGCTGCTCCGACTCGCGCGTGCCGGCCAACCAGATCATCGGCATGGCCCCGGGTGAGGTGTTCGTGCATCGCAACGTGGCCAACGTGGTGGTGCACACCGACCTGAACTGCCTCAGCGTGATCCAGTACGCCGTGGACCAGCTGAAGGTGAAGCACATCCTGATCGTCGGCCACTACGGCTGCGGCGGCGTGCACGCCAGCTTGAACAACACGCGGGTGGGCCTGGCCGACAACTGGCTGCGCCACGTCGGTGACGTGGCACAGAAGCACGCGGCGATCATGGATGCGATCGAGGAGCCGGAGCTGAAGCACGCACGCCTGTGCGAACTGAACGTGATCGAGCAGGTGGTCAACGCCTGCCGCTCGACAATCGTGCAGGACGCCTGGGCACGCGGCCAGAAGCTGATGGTGCACGGCTGGGTGTACAGCCTGAAGGATGGCCGCGTGCGCGAAATGGGCATCGACGTGGGCGCACCGGAAGACCTGCAGCCTGCATACGAGAAGGCCCTGTCCTACGTTCCGCGCCGCGGCCGCCGCGACTGACCCTCCCTCCCACGGACACTCCCATGCTTGCCTCCCCCATCAACCTGCTGGGCTGGATCGAGGAAAACCGGCATCTGTTGAAGCCGCCGGTCGGCAACAAGATGATCGACAACGGCGATTTCATCGTGATGGTGGTCGGCGGGCCGAACAGCCGCACCGATTTCCACTACGACGAAGGCCCGGAGTGGTTCTATCAGCTGGAAGGCGAGATGGTGCTGAAGGTGCAGGAGGATGGCGCGGTGCGCGATATCCCGATCCGCGCCGGCGAAATCTTCCTGCTGCCGGGCAAGGTGCCGCACTCACCGCGGCGCCCACCCGGCGGCGTCGGCCTGGTGGTGGAACGCAAGCGCCTGCCGCATGAGCGCGACGGCGTGATCTGGCATTGCGAGCGCTGCAACCACAAGCTGTACGAAGAGTACTTCACGCTGCAGAACATCGAGACCGACCTGCCGAAGGTATTCGCGCGCTACCAGGCCAGCCTGGAACTGCGTACCTGCAGCGAGTGCGGCCACGTGGATCCGTTGCCCGCACCAGCGACGGCCTGACAGCGACGCCGCGCTGGTAGATGCCCACCTTGGTGGGCACTCGGTCGCACGTGCGCCAACCAAGGTTGGCGACTACCGCATCATGCGGTGCTGGTGTTGGGTTGGCAGGCACCGGGTCATGCCCCAGGCGCTACACTGGCAGTCCCGTTGCAGCCTGTTGCCCGACCATGTCCGACCTGCTCAGCCGCACCCACGCCATTGCCCTTGATGCCGCCGATCCGCTGCGGCCGCTGCGGCAGGAATTCCTGATTCCGCGCCACGGCGGTGGTGAGCAGACCTACTTCGTCGGCAACTCGCTGGGCCTGCAACCGCGCGGCGCGCAGGCGGCGGTGCAGGAAGTGATGAAGCAGTGGGGCGAGCTGGCGGTGGAAGGCCACTTCACCGGGCCGACCCAATGGCTGTCGTACCACCGTCTGGTCAGCGCGCAGCTGGCACGCGTCGTCGGCGCACTGCCCAGCGAAGTGGTGGCGATGAACACGCTGAGCGTGAACCTGCACCTGATGATGGTCAGCTTCTACCGGCCCACGGCCGAACGCCCGGTGATCCTGATGGAAGCCGGCGCGTTCCCGACCGACCGCCATGCGGTGGAAGCGCAGATCCGCTTCCATGGCTTCGACCCGGCCGACTGCCTGGTGGAAGTGCAGCCGGATGAAGCCAACGGCACGATCTCGATGGCCGCGATCGAACGCGCGATCGCCGCGCACGGTCCGCGCCTGGCGCTGGTGTTGTGGCCTGGCGTGCAGTACCGCAGCGGCCAGGCCTTCGACCTGGATGCGATCACCCGCGCGGCACGCCTGCAGGGCGCGCGCATCGGCTTCGACCTGGCGCACTCGGTCGGCAACCTTCCGCTGCACCTGCATGACGTCGCCCCGGACTTCGCCGTGTGGTGCCACTACAAATACCTCAACAGCGGCCCGGGCGCCGTGGCCGGTGCCTTCGTGCACGAACGCCATCATCGCGACACCACGTTGCCGCGTTTTGCCGGCTGGTGGGGCCATGACGAAGCCACCCGCTTCCAGATGGCGCCGCAGTTCCAGCCCGCGGTTGGCGCCGAGGGCTGGCAGCTGAGCAATCCGCCGATCCTCGGCCTGGCGCCGCTGCGTGCGTCGCTGGACCTGTTCGAACGTGCCGGCATGGACTCGCTGCGCAGCAAGTCGCTGGCACTGACCGGCATGCTCGACGCACTGGTGCGCGCGCGCCTGCCGCAGGTACTCGAAATCGTCACCCCGGCCGAACCCGAGCGCCGCGGCTGCCAGCTGTCGCTGCGGGTGATCGGCGGCCGCGAGCGCGGACGCGCCCTGTTCGAGCATCTACGCGCCATCGGCGTGCTGGGTGACTGGCGCGAGCCGGACGTGATCCGCATCTCGCCCACCCCGCTCTACAACCGTTACCTGGACGTGCACCACTTCGTCGAGGAAGTGGAAGCCTGGGCCGGCCTGTAAGCCGCCCTCCCCTACTGCTGGACAGTTCGTTGATCGCACATGCATCCCGCTCGCTGAGCATTGTCGGCGCCGGCCTGGCCGGATCCCTGCTGGCCATCCTGCTGTCACGGCAGGGCTGGCGCATCACCCTGTACGAACGCCGTGGCGATCCGCGCATCGCCGATTACGAAAGCGGTCGCTCGATCAACCTGGCCTTGGCCGAGCGCGGACGCAACGCGTTGCGCCAGGCCGGTGTGGAAGTCGAAGTGATGGCGCGTGCGGTGATGATGCGCGGGCGCATGGTGCATCCGCGCGAAGGCGAGCCGCAGTTGCAGCGCTACGGTCGCGACGACAGCGAAGTGATCTGGTCGATCCATCGCAGCGACCTCAACACCACACTGCTGGAACTGGCCGAGCAGGCCGGTGCCACCGTGCATTTCCACCGCCGCCTGCACACGGTCGATTTCGATGCCGGCTACGCGCGCTTCATCGATGATCGCGACGACAGTCCGCACGATATCCGCTTCGACACGCTGGTGGGTGCCGACGGTGCAGGCTCGGCGCTGCGTGCGGCGATGAACCGGCGCGAACCGCTGGGCGAGGACATTGCCTTCCTCGACCATTCCTACAAGGAACTGGAAATCCCGCCCACCGACGATGGCGGCTTCCGCATCGAGCGCAATGCGCTGCACATCTGGCCACGCGGCCACTACATGTGCATCGCCCTGCCCAACCACGAGGGCACGTTCACCGTGACCCTGTTCCTGCCCAACCAGGGCGATCCGAGCTTCGCTACGGTCAACACTGGCATCCAGGCGGAAGCACTGTTCGCGCGCGAGTTCGCCGATACCCTACCGCTGATTCCCAACCTGCGCGCGGACTGGGAGCAGCATCCGCCGGGCCTGCTCGGCACGCTCACCCTGGAACGTTGGCACCAGCAGGACCGCGCCGTGCTGATCGGTGATGCCGCGCACGCGATGGTGCCGTTCCACGGCCAGGGCATGAACTGTGCGTTCGAGGACTGCGTGGCACTGGCCAGGCATCTGATGGAGGCGGACGACCTGCAGAGCGCGTTCGCTGCGTTCGAAGCCGAGCGCAAACCGAACGCGCGTGCGATCCAGCAGATGGCGCTGGAGAACTATCTGGAAATGCGCGACCGGGTGGCCGATCCGGCCTTCCTGCTGCAGCGCGAGCTGGAACAGGAACTGCAGCGGCGCTGGCCGACGCGTTTCGTCCCGCACTACACGATGGTGACCTTCCTGCACACGCCCTATGCCGAGGCACTGCGCCGCACCGACATCCAGCGCGAGATGCTGATCACCGCCACAGCGGGCCACGACACGCTGGACAACATCGACTGGAACGCACTGGAGGCGCAGATCCATGCGCGGCTGCCGGTGCTGGAGGGCGCGCACTGATGGCCGACAGCTTCCTGTTCTACGACCTGGAAACCTTCGGTCAGGATCCGCGTCGCACCCGCATCGCCCAGTACGCGGCGATCCGCACCGACAGCGATCTCAACGAGATCGACACGCCGGTCAGCTTCTTTGTTCGCCCGGCTGACGATCTGCTGCCCTCGCCGATGGCCACGATGGTCACCGGCATCACCCCGCAGCAGGCGCTGGCCGAAGGCATCAGCGAAGCTGAAGCATTCGATCGCATCAACGAGCAGCTGTCGCGCCCCGGCACCTGTGCGCTGGGCTACAACACTCTGCGCTTCGATGACGAGTTCATCCGCTACGGTCTGTTCCGCAACTTCCACGACCCGTACGAACGCGAGTGGCGCAATGGCAATTCGCGCTGGGACCTGCTGGACATGCTGCGGCTGATGCATGCCATCCGTCCGGAGGGCATCCATTGGCCCAAGCGCGAGGACGGCGCCACGTCGTTCAAACTCGAACACCTGGCCGAGGCCAACGGCGTGCGCGAGGGCGATGCCCACGAAGCACTGTCGGACGTGCGCGCGACGATCGGCATGGCGCGCCTGTTCAAGCAGTCGCAGCCGCGCCTGTGGGACTACGCGTTGAAGCTGCGCGACAAGCGTTTCGTCGGCAGCCTGCTCGACATCACCGCGCTGAAGCCGGTGCTGCATATCTCGATGCGTTACCCGGCCAGCCGCCTGTGCGCGGCGCCGGTGTTGCCGCTGGCGGTACATCCGACCATCAACAACCGGGTGATCGTGTTCGACCTCGACGGCGATATCGACGACCTGCTGGAGCTGCCTGCCGAGGTGATCGCCCAGCGCCTGTACCTGCGTGCCAGCGAACTGCCCGAAGGCGTAGCCCGGGTGCCGTTGAAGGAAGTGCACCTGAACAAGGTGCCGGCGCTGGTGGCCTGGAACCACCTGCGCGCCGATGACCACGCACGACTCGGGCTGGACGTGGCAGCGATCGAAGCCAAGGCCGAACGACTGCGCGCGTTCGCACCACAGTTGGCCGAGAAGGCGCGCCAGGTCTACAACCAGCCGCGCGCGGCGAGCGTCTCCGACGTGGACGCTTCGCTGTACGACGGCTTCCTCGGTGCCGGCGACAAGCCGCTGCTGGCACTGGCACGGACCACGCCACCGGAACAGTTGGCTGCACTGGAAGGCCGCTTCCGCGACCCGCGGCTGCCCGAGCTGTTGTTCCGCTACCGCGCCCGCAATCATCCCGGCAGCCTCGCACCGGAAGAACGCGAGCGCTGGAATGCCTATCGCCGCCAGCGCCTGTCCGGCGAGGAAGGCCTGGGCGAACTCAACCTGGCCCAATACCAACAGCAGCTTGATGCGCTGGCGGCCGAAGCGCCCGACGACGTTCGCCGCGCCACGCTGCTGCAGTCGCTGCGTGACTGGGGCCAGCACCTGCAGGAGGACCTGTGAGCACCTATTTCTCCGATGCCAGTTTCAAGTTCCTGCGCAGCCTGGCGCTGCACAACGACAAGGCCTGGTTCAACGACCATCGTCAGCAGTACGAAGACCATGTGCGGCAGCCGTTCCTGCGCCTGCTGGGCGACCTGCAGCCGGCGCTGACAGAGGTGAGCGGACACTTCCGCGCAGACACCCGTGGCGTGGGCGGCTCGTTGTTCCGCATCCACCGCGATGCGCGCTTCTCCCATGACAAGTCGCCGTACAAAACCTGGCAGGGCGCGCGCCTGTTCCATGAGCGCCGCCGCGAAGTGGCCGCGCCCTCGTTCTACGTGCACCTGCAGCCGGGCGAGAGCTTCGTCGGCGCCGGGCTGTGGCATCCCGAACCGGAAACCCAGCGCCGCGTCCGCCACTTCATCCTCGACAACCCCGGTAGCTGGAAGGCAGCCGCGCATGCACCGGCGCTGCGCAAGCGTTTCGACTTCGAGGAAACCGAGAAGCTGGTGCGTCCACCGCGCGGCTTCCCCGCCGACTTCGAGTTCATCGATGACCTCAAGCATCGCAACTGGGTGATGTGGCGTTCGCTGGACGATGCCACGATGACCGGCCCGCGCCTGCTGTCCACGCTTGGCAAGGATCTGGCAGGGTTGGGCCCGTTCGTCGACTACCTCTGCGCCGCGCTGGATCTGGAGTTCTGACCGGCACCGGCGCCGTCACCGGCATCACCCGTCGTTCACCACCGGCACCCCCACTTGCGGCAGGCTGTGCACCATGAAGAAGCTCATTGGCATCCTCGTTCTGCTGATCGTCGTGGTGGCGGGCTGGTGGTTCGGCGGCCCGTACCTGACCGTGCATGGCCTGTCCAAGGCCATCGAACAACGCGACACCGCGCGCCTGGAGCGCTACGTGGATTTTCCACGCGTGCGCACCAGCCTGCGCGCCCAGCTCAATGATTACCTGGTGCGCCAGGCCGGGCCCGAGGTGGCTGCCAGCCCCTTCGGCGCCCTGCTGTACGGGTTGGGCGACCAGCTGGGCGGTGCCGCGGTGGAAACCATGGTCACCCCCACCGGCATCGGCGCGATGCTGCAGGGCCACGTGCTGTGGAAGCGCGGCCGCAATGAACTACAGGGTGGTGATGCCTTCGGCACGACCGAACCGGCGCGACCGCTGAAGAACGCCGAACACCACTTCGAAGCGCTGGACCGCTTCGTGGTCGACGTCGATCGCGGTCCCGGCCAGCCACCGTTGAAGGTAGTGCTGGAACCGCAGGGCCTGCGTTGGAAGGTGGTGGACCTGCAGCTGGGGATGTCAGCCACGCCTTGATCGGTAGACGCCCACCTTGGTGGGCGCCGATGCATGGCAGTGCCAACCAACGGTTGGCACCCACCGGCCATGGTTTCAGCCCTCGTTGGCGACACCATGCGGCACATGGCCGGCCGCCACGTGTTCACGCGCACTGTCGATGTTGTGCTGCGAATCATCAAAGAAGATATCCGCACCGAACGCCTGCAGGAACGGGCCCTTGTGCCGCCCACCGAGGAACAGCGCCTCGTCCAGGCGCACGCCCCATTCGCGCAGGGTGCGGATCACCCGCTCATGCGCCGGCGCAGAACGCGCGGTCACCAGCGCCGTGCGGATGGGCGCGCTGTCGCCAGCCGGGAATACTTCCTGCAACGTGTGCAGCGCAGAGAGGAAACCACGGAACGGACCGCCACTGAGTGGCTCGCGTGCACGCTCGCGTTCGTGCCGGCCGAAGGCTTCCACGCCCTGCTCGCGCGAGATGCGCTCGCTCTCATCGCCGAAGATCACCGCATCACCATCGAAGGCGATGCGCAGCTGCCCGGCCGGGCGGGTGATGTCGATCTGGTCGGCGGCAGCGGCGGCAGTCTCGCCCGGTGGCTTGGGCAGGATGGTTGCAGCGGCGATGCCATGGCGCAGCGCGCTGCGCACCGATTCCGGATTGGCCGACAGGAACAGGTCGGTGCCGAACGGCTTCACGTATGGCCAGGTTGGCTCACCGGCGGTGAACGTCGCGCGGATGATGCCCAGCCCGTAGTGCTGGATGGAATTGAAGATGCGCAGGCCGGTATCGGCTGAGTTGCGCGACAGCAGGATCACTTCCACGCGCGGGTTCTCGGGGCTGGCGCCCTGGTTCAGCGCCAGCAGCTTGCGCACCACCGGGAAGGCCACGCCCGGCCCGAGGATGTCGTCCTCGTGCTGGCGCTGGTACTCGGCATAGGCGGCCACGCCATCGCTCTCGAACAGTGCATGGCTTTCTTCCAGGTCGAACAGCGCACGCGAGGTCACCGCGACGGTCAGCAAACGGGGGGAATTGTCGCCCATCGGTGGGGTCCTTCAAGCGGTCGGCAGTGCCGGCCGCCTATTGTCGTCAAAAAACGAACTGTTCGCTCAGGATCCTGTCTTCCAGGTTGTGCTCCGGGTCGAACAGCAGGGTCACCCGGTGCTCGCGCGACTCGCGGATCGTCACTTCGACCACATCACGGGTCTCGTGCGAATCGGCGGTGACGCTGACCGGACGCTTGTAGGGATCGAGCACGCGGAAGCGCACTTCGGTGTCGGCCTTGAGGATGGCGCCGCGCCAGCGCCGCGGGCGATACGGGGCCAGCGGCGTCAGGGCAATGGTGTGCGAGCCCAGCGGCAGCACCGGTCCATGCGCCGAGTAGTTGTAGGCGGTGCTTCCAGCCGGGGTGGCCACCAGCACGCCATCACCGATCAGTTCGCCCACCCGCTCCTGGCCATTGAGGTCGATGCCGATATGCGCCGCCTGCCGGGTCTGCCGCAGCAGCGAGACATCGTTGTAGGCCAGCGACCCGGTGGTGGTGCCCGATTCTGTCAGCGCCACCATTTCCAGCGGGCGCAGGTGGGCCGGCTCGGCACGGGCGATACGCGCGTGCACGTCGTCGTCGCCACGGTACTGGTTCATCAGGAAACCCACCGTGCCCAGCTTCATGCCGAATACCGGCTTGCCCAGGTGTCCGTGACGATGCAGGGTCTGCAGCATGAAGCCATCGCCACCGAGCGGACACAGCACGTCGGCCTGGTCGGGCGCGTGGTCGCCATAGCGCGAGACCATCGCCGCGCGGGCCATCTGCGCAGGTTCGGTGGTACTGGCCAGGAAAGCGATGCGGGGGGTGTCGCTCATCGGTGGATCCGGGTGGGTGTGCCAGCAAGAGCATACCCTCCAAACCAAAGAACGGCCCCGCTTTCGCGGGGCCGTTCCTTTTTTTACTCATGCCAGGCATGGCCTGGCACTACTTCACTTACGCGCCGTGGGCAGCGAGCTGACCCAGACGCTGCACTGCGACCGAAACGGTCGGGTAGTCCAGGGTCTTCTGCTCGGCCAGTTCAGCCAGCATCGCCAAGGTGAAGCGCAGGCTGCTGTCGTCACGACCGATCCACGCGGCCACCTTGGCTTCAGCGGTGCTGCCCTTGGTGGCCAGCACCTGGCCAGCCAGGCTGCGGTGGTGCGCGGCCAGTTCGTCGCGCAGCACGCCACGTGCCACCGCGTGCCAGCGGCCGTTGACCTCCAGCGCGTCGATCTGCTCGAACAGCCACGGCAGCTGCAGGGCGTCGCCCAGGCGGAAGTGGATCTTGGAGACATCCACCGGCTTCAGCTTGCGGGTACGGGCCAGTTCGATGATGTCGAACGCCGGTTCCAGGAAGTGCAGTTCGGCCAGCTGCTGTGCCAATGCCGACGGCAGGCCCTTTTCCTTCCACTCGGCCACCAGGGCCTCGTAGGTCGGACGCTGCGAATCCGGCAGCACACCCGAAGCAACACGGATGTCGTTGAACGGACCCTGGTAGCGGTTGACCGCCTCGGTGATGCCCGGCATCGGGCTTGGGCGCGACAGCAGCCAACGCACGAACGAACGCTGCAGCTTCCAGATCACTTCCAGTGCATCGATCTGCACCGACTCCGGCAGAGTGCCGTCGAGGGCGTCGATCTGCGCCCACAGCGCGCGGGCATCCAGCGTTTCGCGGCTGATGGTGTACGCCTTGGCGACCTCGGCAATGGAACGGCCGGTGTCTTCCTGCATGCGCATCAGGAAGGTGGCGCCCATGCGGTTGATGGTCTGGTTGGTCACGGCCGTGGCGATGATTTCGCGCTTCAGGCGGTGACGCTCCATCGCGTCGGCGTACTTCTTCTGCAGCGGGGTCGGGAAGTAGCGCTGCAGTTCCTTGGACAGGTACGGATCTTCCGGGATATCCGAATCCAGCAGCTGAGCAAACGCCACCAGCTTGGAATAGGACAGCAGCACCGACAGTTCCGGACGGGTCAGGCCCTGGCCACGCGCCTTGCGCTGGGACAGCTCGGCATCGGACGGCAGGAACTCGATCTGGCGATCCAGCAGGCCCTGCTGTTCCAGCGTACGGATGAAGTGCTGCTTGGAACCCAGGCGCTTGACCGCCATCCGCTCCATCAGGCTCAGGGCCTGGTTCTGGCGGTAGTTGTCGTTGAGCACCAGCGCAGCGACTTCGTCGGTCATCGACGCCAGCAGCTTGTTGCGCTGCTCGACGGTCAGCTTCTTGGCCCGCACCACATCGTTGAGCAGGATCTTGATGTTGACTTCATGGTCGGAGGTATCCACACCGGCCGAGTTGTCGATGAAGTCGGTGTTGAGCAGCACGCCAGCCTGGGCGGCTTCGATGCGGCCCAGCTGGGTCATGCCCAGGTTGCCGCCCTCGCCCACCACCTTGCAGCGCAGCTCGCCACCGTTCACGCGCAGGGCGTTGTTGGCGCGGTCGCCGACATCGCTGTGCTGCTCGCTGGCGGCCTTGACGTAGGTACCGATGCCGCCGTTCCACAGCAGGTCGACCGGCGCCTTCAGGATCGCGCTCATCAGGTCATTCGGCGACAGCGCCTTGACGCTCTCGTCCAGGCCCAGCACCTCACGCACCTGCGGGGTGATCTCGATCGACTTCAGGCTGCGCGGATACACGCCGCCGCCCTTGCTGATCAGCTTGGCGTCGTAGTCCGCCCAGCTCGAACGCGGCACGGTGAACAGACGCTCACGTTCGACGAACGTGGTCGCTGCATCCGGGTTCGGGTCCAGGAAGATGTGACGGTGATCGAACGCGGCCAGCAGGCGGATGTGGCGCGACAGCAGCATGCCGTTGCCGAACACGTCGCCGGACATGTCGCCGACGCCGACCGCGGTGAAGTCCTGGGTCTGGCTGTCACGGCCCAGTGCACGGAAGTGGCGCTTGACCGACTCCCACGCGCCGCGCGCGGTGATGCCCATACCCTTGTGGTCGTAACCGACCGAACCGCCGGAGGCGAACGCATCGCCCATCCAGAAGCCGTGCGCGATGGCCAGGCCGTTGGCGATGTCGGAGAAGGTCGCGGTGCCCTTGTCAGCGGCCACCACCAGGTACGGATCGTCCATGTCATGGCGCACGACATCCACCGGCGGCACGATCTTGTTGTTGACGATGTTGTCGGTGATGTCCAGCAGGCCCTGGATGAACAGCTTGTAGCAGGCCACGCCGTTGGCGAAGATCGCATCGCGATCACCATTCACCGGCGGCATCTTGGCGAAGAAGCCGCCCTTCGCGCCGACCGGCACGATGACGGTGTTCTTGACCATCTGCGCCTTGACCAGGCCCAGCACTTCGGTACGGAAGTCTTCGCGACGATCCGACCAGCGCAGGCCGCCACGGGCGACGGCACCGAAGCGCAGGTGGGTACCTTCCACGCGCGGGCCGTACACGAAGATTTCGCGGTACGGACGCGGCTTCGGCAGGTCCGGCACCAGGGCCGAATCGAACTTGAAGCTGATGACATGGCCGTGCTGGCCGTTGCCATCGGTCTGGTAGTAGCTGGTGCGCAGGGTCGCATCGATCACGCCCATGAAGGAACGCAGGATGCGGTCCTCGTCCAGGCTCGACACGCGGTCCATCAGCTTCAGCAGCGCTTCGCGCGCGGCCTGCATCTGCGCATCGCGGTCACCCTTGCGGGCGTCGACCACGGTCTTGAGCACCTTCAGGGTGGCCTCGTCGCCGGCAGCCAGCACGTCGAGGTGGGCCTTCAGCTGCGCCTGACCAGTGGCGATGTCTTCCTTGCTTTCATGACCGGTGGCCGGATCGAAGCGGGCTTCGAACAGCTCGACCAGCAGGCGTGCCAGCAGCGGGTAGCGGGTGAAGGTACCTTCGACGTAAGCCTGCGAGAACGGCACGCCGGTCTGCAGCAGGTACTTGCAGTAGCCGCGCAGCATGGCGACCTGGCGCCAGTGCAGGCCGGCAGCCAGCACCAGACGGTTGAAGGCATCGTTCTCGGCATCGCCGTGCCAGACGCGGGCAAAGGTCTCACCGAAGGCTTCATCGACGCTGGCGGCATCGATCGCACCGGCGGTCGATTCGACCTCGAAGTCCTGCACGTACACCGGCGCGTTGTCCACCGACAGGCGGTACGGACGCTCGGCGATCACGCGCAGGCCCATGTTTTCCATCATCGGCAACGCGTCCGACAGCGGGATGTCATCCAGCTGGCGATACAGCTTCAGGCGCAGGCCATCGCCGGATTCGCGCGGCACGGCCTGCAGGCTCAGGCGCAGGTCGTCCGGGCCGGTCAGCGCGTCGAGCTGGCTGACATCGTTGGCGGCAACGGCGGTGCTGTTGTCTTCGATGTAACCGGCCGGCAGAGCCTTGCCGATACGCGCAGCGATGCGCAGGCCTTCAGCTTCGCCGTGGCGGGTGACCAGCGCTTCGCGCAGGTCGTCCTGCCAGTTGCGCAGCACCTGGGCCAGCTTCTGCTCCAGTTCGGCGGTATCGACGTCGAGCATTTCGCCCGGCTTCGGACGCACGATCAGGTGCACCTGCGCCAACGGCGATTCACCCAGAACCACCGAGCTGTCCACGTACTCACCGTGCAGTGCTTCCTTCAGCATCGCTTCGATGCGCAGACGCACGTCGGTGTTGAAACGCTCGCGCGGCAGGTAGACCAGCGCGGAAATGAAACGGCTGTACTTGTCGCGACGCAGGAACAGGCGGCTGCGCACACGCTCCTGCAGGCCCAGCACGCCCATCGCGGTGCGGAACAGTTCGTCCTCGCTGGACTGGAACAGTTCTTCGCGCGGCAGGGTTTCCAGGATGTGGCGCAGGGCCTTGCCGCTATGGCTGGAGCCAGCCAGGCCGGACTGCTTCATCACGTGCTCGTAGCGCTGACGCACCAGCGGGATTTCCCACGGGCGGCGGTTGTAGGCGCTGGAGGTGAACAGGCCAAGGAAGCGCTGTTCGCCGATGATCTTGCCCTTGGCGTCGAATTCCAGCACGCCGATGTAGTCCATGTAGCCGGCACGGTGCACGCGCGAACGGGCATTGGTCTTGGTCAGGATCAACGCGTCCTTCAGCCCGGACGTGGTGTTCAGGCCCTGGGCGGCCAGGGTCTTGACCGGACGTGCGGCCGACTTGTCCTTGCCGCGCATCAGGCCCAGGCCGGTATCGTTCAGCGGCGCCAGCACGTCTTCCTTGCCCTGCTTCTCGACGCGGTACTCGCGGTAGCCGAAGAAGGTGAA
The DNA here is from genome assembly GCF_057799055.1 of Stenotrophomonas sp. 14P6.2.3. NCBI lineage: Bacteria > Pseudomonadati > Pseudomonadota > Gammaproteobacteria > Lysobacterales > Lysobacteraceae > Stenotrophomonas > Stenotrophomonas sp. 14P6.2.3. The sequence goes on along the minus strand of NZ_JBYOLA010000005.1, from coordinate 129,065 downwards.
GTGGTTGTCGGCGGCCCAGCGCAGGAATTCCTGTGCTTCCTTGCGCGAGGCAGCGTCGACCGGCAGCTGGCGGCTGCCGAGGTCGTCGGCCAGCGCCAGCGCCTTGTCCTGCATCGGCTGCCAGTCGCGCACGATGGCGCGCACTTCATCAAGCGCCTTGTTGATGGCCTGCTCGATGTCTGCCATGGCTTCGGCCGGCTGGCGGTCGATCTCCAGCAGCATCACCGATTCCAGCTGGCCCTCGCCGACCTTGGTCAGCTTGCCGGCCTTGTCACGGGTGAAATGCAGCACCGGGTGGCCCAGCACATGCACGCCAACGCCATGCTCGGCCAGCGACATGGTCACGGTGTCGACCAGGAACGGCATGTCGTCGTTGATGATCTGCAGCACGGTGTGCGGCGATTCCCAACCATTGGCCTTCGCGGTCGGATTGAACACACGGACATTGGCCTTGCCGGCCTTGCGGGCACGGGCGAATTCCAGCGTTTCGGCTGCGAGCGCGGCCCACTCCTCAGCGCTGTGGTGGGGGAACTCGTCCGCCTCCATGCGCTTGTAGAAATCGGCTGCGAATGCCACTGCCTCGGCCTGAGCGGCCGCGGGGTAACGCTTGCGCAAGGCCGTGTACACCGGCTCCAGGGAGAAACCAGCGGTCACTGCGACCTCCGACTCAACTGGTTTGCTTTTGTTTTTCACGGTCTTGGCTGCGGTTTTTTGCGGTTTCATGGCAGAGCGGCGCGCTTGCTCAGTTGGGAAAATGAAATTGTAGCCCTACCGCACGAAAAGGCCTTGCTGCAGGACGGAATAACCAGATTCGGGTTTGCTGCGGTTTAGACGCCCTATTCAGTTCGCACCGGTATGGGCATCGCCGTCGCACAGCGTTGCCGACAGGATCGGCAAAACGTGTTACCGGAAGACACATGCGGCAACATCGGCGCGATTCCACAATCCTGAACTGGACGGTATAGTCCACCGCGTGAATCCGGCCTACCTTCCTGTCGCCCTCGACGCGCGTGATGAGCGCGTGTTCGATGCCGTGCGCGAACTGCTTGCCCAACAGGGCATGCAGATGAGCATGGATGCGGTCGCCCAGCATGCTGGCTGCTCGAAGCAGACGCTGTACTCGCGCTACGGCAACAAGCAGGCCCTGCTGCGGCGGGTGATGCAGCGCCACGTCGGTCACGCGACCGGGGCCATGCTGCGTGCACTCCGCGGTGACGACCTGCGTGGCAGCCTGCTGCAGTTCGCCACCGACTTCCTGGAGCACTTCAACCAGCCCCACGTCGGCCAGGCCTGCCGCCTGATCGCCGCCGATGCAGCACAGTTTCCCGAAGAGGCGCGTACGCTGTACCGGCATGGCGCCGGCGCGTTGACGTTTCATCTTGCTGAATGGATTGAAACCGTTTGCAGTCGCGGGCTGCTGCGGCATGACGACCCGCACTTCATGGCCGAACTGCTGCTGAGCATGATCGCCGGTCAGGATTTCGACAAACAGCGCTTCCATACCCCCCATCGTGATGACGCAGCGTTGCGTCGGCGCTGGGCAGAGTTCTCCGTCGATGGCTTCCTGCGCGCGTTCGCGCCGCAGCCCTCGCCGGCCCCGTCTTCAAACCAACCCCGGAGTTCCTCCTGATGACCGCCCCACTCCGCACCCTTGCCTTGACGTGCGCCGTTGCTGTCGCCGTAGCTGCCTGCAAGAAGCCGGAACAGCCGACGCCTCCACCGCCGGAGGTGGGCGTGATCGATGCCAAGCCGCAGACCCTGCCGCTGCAGCGCGAGCTGGTCGGTCGCCTGTCGCCGTTCCGCAGCGCCGATGTGCGCGCCCGCGTACCCGGCGTGCTGCTCAAGCGCGTCTATCAGGAAGGCAGCGAGGTCAAGCAGGGCCAGACCCTGTTCCTGATCGATCCGGCACCGCTGCGCGCCTCGCTCAGCGCCTCCGAAGCCCAGCTGGCTTCGGCACGCGCGACCTACGCCAACGCCAAGGTCGCCGCTGACCGCGCCCGTTCGCTGGCACCGCAGAAGTTCGTGTCCAAGGCCGACCTGGACAACGCCGAGTCGGCCGAGCGCACCGCGCTGGCCGCGGTCAAGCAGGCCGAAGCCTCGGTGACCAGCAGCCGCATCAGCCTGGGCTATACCAACGTCACTGCCCCGATCAGCGGCGTGGCCAACAAGCAGCAGGTCACCGAAGGCGCGCTGGTCGGCCAGGGCGATGTGACCCTGCTGACCACCGTGGACCAGCTCGACCCGCTGTACGTGAACTTCTCGCTGAGCGTGGATGAACTGACCCAGCTGCGTGCGCAGCAGGCCAAGGGCACGCTGGCCCTGTCCGGCGACGGCAAGGCCACGGTCAACGTCAAGCTGGCCGACGGCAGCACCTACAGCGAGCCAGGCACGCTGGACTTCTCCTCGACCACGGTCGACCCGGCTACCGGCGCGGTGTCGCTGCGCGCGGTGCTGCCGAACCCGCAGAAGATCCTGCTGCCGGGTGCGTTCGTCAGCTTCCAGGCCAACCTGGGCGAACGCAACAACGCCTACCTGGTGCCGCAGCAGGCGCTGCTGCGCGATACCACCGGCGGCTATGTGATGGTGGTCGGCGCCGACGGCAAGGTCATCCGCAAGAACGTCAAGACCGACGGCGCGCAGAACGGCAACTGGCTGGTCAGCGAAGGCCTGGCTGCCGGTGACAAGGTGGTCGTTGCCGGCGTGCAGAAGGTCAAGGAAGGTACGCCGGCCACGGCCAAGCCGTGGACCCCGGGCCAGGACGCCAACGGCAAGCCTGCCGCCGGCGCGGCTGCTCCGGGCGCGGCGGCCACGGCTCCGGCCGACGCCAAGGCACCGGCCAAGGCTGACCAGGCCGACAAGGCCGAGCCGGCCGCCACCGAATCGAACAAGCAGTAACGGGACCTTCCGTCATGCCTAAATTTTTCATCGAACATCCAGTCTTCGCCTGGGTGGTGGCGATCCTGATCTCGCTCAGCGGCGTGATCGCGATCCTCAACCTCGGCGTAGAGTCCTACCCCAACATCGCCCCGCCGCAGGTGACCGTCTCGGCCACCTACCCGGGCGCGAGCGCGGACACCACGGAGAAATCGGTCACCCAGGTGATCGAGCAGCAGCTGACCGGTATCGATCACCTGCTGTACTTCAGCTCCTCGTCCGCGTCCAATGGCCGCGCCTCGATCACCCTGACCTTCGAGACCGGTACCGATCCGGACATCGCCCAGGTGCAGGTGCAGAACAAGGTCTCGCTGGCCACGCCGCGACTGCCTTCGGAAGTCACCCAGCAGGGCGTGGTGGTGGCCAAGGCCAACGCCGGCTTCCTGATGGTGGTGGCGCTGCAGTCCGATACGCCGACCATCAACCGTGACGCGCTGAACGACATCGTCGGCTCGCGCGTGCTCGACCAGGTCTCGCGCATCCCCGGCGTCGGCAGCACCCAGCAGTTCGGTTCCGAGTACGCCATGAACATCTGGCTCAACCCGGAAAAGATGCAGGGCTATGGCCTGTCGGCCAGCCAGGTACTGGCGGCGGTACGCGCGCAGAACGTGCAGTTCGCCGCCGGCGCACTGGGCTCCGACCCGTCGCCGGAAGGCCAGCACTTCACCGCCACGGTATCGGCCGAAGGCCGCTTCAGCTCGCCGCAGGAGTTCGAGAACATCATCCTGCGGGCCAACGCTGATGGCTCGCGCGTACTCTTGAAGGACATCGCCCGCGTTGCCTTCGGTGCCAACAACTACGGCTTCGATACCCAGTACAACGGCAAGCCCACCGGCGCCTTCGCGATCCAGCTGCTGCCGGGCGCCAACGCCCTGAACGTGGCCGAGGCCGTGCGCGGCAAGATGGACGAGCTGCAGCCCAGCTTCCCGTCCGGCGTCACCTGGTTCTCGCCGTACGACAGCACCACCTTCGTCAAGATCTCGATCCAGGAAGTGGTCAAGACCCTGTTCGAAGCCGTGTTGCTGGTGTTCCTGGTGATGCTGATCTTCCTGCAGAACTTCCGCGCCACCCTGATCCCGACGCTGGTCATCCCGGTGGCGCTGCTGGGTACGTTCCTGGGCATGTGGATGATCGGCTTCACGATCAACCAGCTGACCCTGTTCGCGATGGTGCTGGCGATCGGCATCGTGGTCGATGACGCGATCGTGGTGATCGAAAACGTCGAACGCATCATGACCGAGGAAGGCCTGGCGCCGAAGCCGGCCACGCAGAAGGCGATGACCCAGATCACCGGCGCGGTGGTGGCCATCACCGTCGTGCTGGCGGCGGTGTTCATCCCCTCGGCCCTGCAGGGCGGTGCGGCCGGTGAGATCTACAAACAGTTCGCCCTGACCATCGCCATCTCGATGGCGTTCTCGGCGTTCCTGGCACTGGGCTTCACCCCGGCGCTGTGCGCGACGTTCCTCAAGCCGACGCACAACGACAACCCGAACATCATCTACCGCACCTTCAACAAGTACTACGACAAGATCAGCCACACCTACGTGGGCCACATCACCTCCGCGGTGCGCCATGCACCGCGCTGGATGATCCTGTTCGTGGTGCTGACCGCGCTGTGCGGCTTCCTGTTCACCCGCATGCCGGGCAGCTTCCTGCCGGAAGAAGACCAGGGCTATGCACTGGCGATCGTGCAGTTGCCGCCGGGCTCGACCAAGAGCCAGACCAACGAAGCGTTCGCACAGATGCGCGGCATCCTGGAAAAGCAGGATGGCTATGAAGGCATGCTGCAGGTGGCCGGCTTCAGCTTCGTCGGTTCCGGCGAAAACGTGGGCATGGGCTTCATCCGCCTGAAGCCGTGGGAAGAGCGCAAGTTCACTGCTCCGGAATTCATCCAGAACATGAACGGCGCGTTCTACGGCATCAAGGAGGCGCAGATCTTCGTGGTCAACCTGCCGACCGTGCAGGGCCTTGGCCAGTTCGGTGGCTTCGACATGTGGCTGCAGGACCGTAGTGGTGCCGGTTACGAGCAGCTGACCCAGGCCCGCAACATCCTGCTTGGCCAGGCCGCGCAGAAGCCGGACCATCTGGTGGGCGTGCGCCCGAACGGCCTGGAAAACGCCCCGCAGCTGCAGCTGCACGTGGACCGCGTGCAGGCGCAGTCGATGGGCATGTCGGTGTCGGACGTGTACAGCACCATCCAGTTGATGCTGGCCCCGGTGTACGTCAACGACTTCTTCTACGAAGGCCGCATCAAGCGCGTGACCATGCAGGCCGATGGTCCGTACCGCACCGGCCAGGAATCGCTGAAGAGCTTCTACAGCCCGTCCAGCCTGACCACCAATACCGACGGCACCAACGCGATGATCCCGTTGAGCACGGTGGTCAAGTCCGAATGGGTCTCGGCACCGCCGTCGCTGAGCCGCTACAACGGCTACTCGGCGATCAACATCGTCGGTTCGCAGGCACCGGGCACCAGCTCGGGTGAAGCGATGCAGACGATGGAAGGCATCGTCAACGACGACCTGCCGGCGGGCTTCGGCTACGACTGGTCCGGCCTGTCCTACCAGGAAATCCTGGCCGGCAACGCCGCGACGCTGCTGCTGGTGCTGTCCATCGTGGTGGTGTTCCTGTGCCTGGCCGCACTGTATGAAAGCTGGTCGATTCCGGTGGCGGTGCTGCTGGTGGTACCGCTGGGCGTACTGGGTGCACTCGCCCTGTCGATGATGCGTGGCCTGCCGAACGATCTGTTCTTCAAGATCGGCCTGATCACCGTGATCGGCCTGGCCGCGAAGAACGCGATCCTGATCGTGGAGTTCGCGGTGGAGCAGCGTGCGGCGGGCAAGACCCTGCGCGATGCCACCATCGAAGCGGCGCGCCTGCGGTTCCGCCCGATCCTGATGACGTCCTTCGCGTTCATCATGGGCGTGATCCCGATGGCGATCTCCAGTGGTGCCGGCGCCAACTCGCGTCACGCCATCGGTACCGGCGTGATCGGCGGCATGCTGTTCGCCACCCTGCTCGGCCTGCTGATGATCCCGGTGTTCTTCGTGGTCGTGCGGCGCATGCTGGGCGACAAACTGGATGAACCGTCGAAGGAATTCCTCGGCCGCCAGCGTGATGCGGAATCCGCCCACCGCCCGGATCGTTGATCCAACAGTGAGTTGAAACGAGAAAGGCCCCGGAGCGATCCGGGGCCTTTTTCTTTGCTGCTTTTCTGTAGGGCCGGGCCCATGTTCGGCCACTCATGCCGGAGCGGGATTCATCAACTGCAAGTGTCGCCTCTGACAGCCATGCGTGCGCATAGATCTACAGATCAGGCGATGGATATCGCGATCCCCCTCGGTTTTTGGGCCATATGCGTCACTAGTTGGCACCATCCATCAACAAATCCAATACCGCGCAATCCATCACAACCTCCACCGGAACAGCGCTTTAACCAAGGGTCTCTACCACAGGAACATCAGGGAGGATCCCATGCGTAATTCGTTTGTCCCGCGAGCTGCCCAACTCCTTGCGCTGCTGGGGCTGAGCGCATTGTTCTCACCGTTGACACATGCCGCAGGTGTGCTGGTCTGTGACAACTGCACCGACCCACGCGCGCTCGCGCTCACATCCGGCACCGGTCCCACCATCGTCGCAGATTTCAGCCAGCGCAGACTTCATGGCTACGAGGTGGAGTACGACCGCGAGCTGCGCAGGTACCGGGCAGTCACTACATCCATCCCACCGGAGATCATCGCGGCCTTCAATCGCATCATGGGCATGCTCGATGCCCCGCGCGCCGGGGGCCGCGGAGCGCACTTCGACGTTCATCCGGACAATCCCGGAGGAGCCAACGGGATCTCATTTCCGGACGCGCACAAGAATCTCAATGCCTACGATGTTGCCCAGATGGCTACAACGCGGTTCCAGCTGGAGCAGGCCATCGGCCAGGCTTTTTCTGGCGCGACGACGTCTTCCACCGCATGGAACAGCATGGCTACGTTCCTGTCATCCATCGGATTGAGCTTCGTCAGCCGACTGTTGGGAATCGACGGTGCGACCTATGTGATCACTTGGCGGGATGGCTCCAAAACCACGCTGGTGATCCATCCGGACCTCGTTGACCGCGCAAAATATGTGTAAGGTGAGAGCATTGACGCCTCAGGCAACCGCATCCCAGACGGCGCCGCCAGCAATCCGGACACTGCACAAGACTTTGCTGGTGTCTATCAGTTCGAGGACAGGGAAGCGATGCAGCGCTGGATCGATACCGCACGCCTCTACGGCGTGACGGTCATTGAAGGCAGCGGCATCGCAGGCGGGCTGGATTGTCGCTGGGATGGACGGACGCTGACCTGCGGAGGCAATTGATCGGGAAGTACACTCCGATGAAAATGCCTTGGGGTGACCCAAGGCATTTTTTCCTGCGCTTCGAGGTGGGTGCGGACCTTGGTCCGCACCATCCACACATGGCGTGCATCTACCCGATGGCTGTCAACGCAGCCCGGTCTCGTTGCGGGCGATCACCAGGCGCTGGATCTCCGAGGTGCCTTCGTAGATCTCGGTGATCTTGGCATCACGGAAGTAGCGCTCCAGCGGCATTTCCTTGGAATAGCCCATGCCGCCATGGATCTGCACGGCCTGGTGGGTGATCCACATCGCCGCTTCCGAAGCGGTCAGCTTGGCGATGGCGGCTTCGTTGCTGAAGCGCTTGCCCTCGCCCTTCACCCATGCCGCACGCAGGGTCAGCAGCAGCGCCGCGTCCAGCTTGCACTTCATGTCGGCGATCTTCGCCTGGGTCATCTGGAAGGTACCGATGGCCGCACCGAAGGCCTTGCGATCCTTCACGTACTCCAGGGTCGCTTCATAGGCGGCACGCGCAATGCCGATCGCCTGCGAGGCGATGCCGATGCGACCAGCGTCAAGCACGCCCATGGCGATCTTGAAGCCCTCGCCTTCCAGGCCCAGCACGTCTTCCGGCTGCGCCACGTAATCGTTGAACTCGATCTCGCAGGTAGCCGAGGCACGGATACCCAGCTTCGGTTCGGTCTTGCCGCGACCGAAACCGGCCTTGTCGGTGTCCACCATGAAGGCGGTGATGCCACGCGCGCCCTTGTCCGGCTCGCTCATCGCGAACAGCACGATGTACTTGGCCACCGGGCCGGAGGTGATCCAGCTCTTCTTGCCATTGATGACGTAGCTGCCGTCGGCCTGTTTGATCGCACGGCAACGCATCGCCGTGGCGTCCGAGCCCGACTGCGGCTCGGTCAGTGCGAATGCACCGATGGCCTCGCCCTCGGCGATGGCACGCACGTATTTCTGCTTCTGCGCTTCGCTGCCATGGGTCAGGATGCCGTTGCAGAACAGCGAATTGTTGACCGACATGATGGTCGAATGCGCAGCATCACCGGCGGCGACCTCCACCATCGCCAGCACGTACGCGATCGGGTCCATGCCTGCGCCGCCATATTCGGCCGGCACTTCGATGCCCATCAGGCCGTTCTCGCCCAGCAGGCGGATGTTGTCCAGCGGGAACTCACCCGTACGGTCATGGTGCTCCGCACTCGGGGCGATCTTCTCCTGCGCGATGCGACGCGCCACGTCCTGCAGCATCAACTGCTCTTCGGTAAAGCTGAAATCCACAACACCCTCCCGGGTACATGATGTTATGGGCCGCGCAGCGCGCGCCCAGGTGCCCCGATTGTACCGGGGCCGGGCATCGGCGGCTGACTCGCGCGGAGCTGCGGCTTGACCGGAAGGGGTGCGGTCAGCGAATATATCTCTATATCGCGATAGGTAGATATTTATGGATCTGGAAGACTGGTCGACCCGCCTGAAGGTGTTCGCCGATGCCACCCGTGTGCGCCTGCTGGCGCTGCTGGAGCAGGAAGAGCTGACCGTGGCCGAGCTTTCGGCCATCACCCGGCTGGCGCAGCCGCGGGTATCGACTCATCTGGCGCGCCTGAAGGAAGCCGGCCTGGTGCGCGACCGCCGTGCGGGCGTGTCGGCCTATTACCGCTTCGACGAAGGCCAGCTGGACCCGGCGCAGCGTGCATTGTGGCATGCCCTGAGCAACGGAAGCGACGATCCGTTGCTGCGCCAGGATGCTGAACGGGTCGCTGCGGTGCTTGCCCACCGCGCTTCCGACCAGAACTGGGCCGACAGCGTGGCCGGCGACATGGAACGCCACTATTCCCCGGGCCGCACCTGGGAAGCGCTGGCGCGTACCGCGCTGCCGTTGCTGGAAACCGGCGACGTGCTGGATATCGCCTCCGGCGACGGTGTGCTGGCCGAACTGGTCGCCCCGCACGCCAGGCGTTACGTGTGCATCGATACCAGCGCGCGCGTGGTGGCTGCCGCCAGCGAACGCCTGCGCCGCCTGCCCAATGTGGAAGTGCGCGAGGGCGACATGCATGCCCTGCCCTTCAAGGACCGCAGCTTCGACCTGGTCGTGCTGATGCACGCACTGACCTACGCCAGCAAGCCGGCGCAGGCCGTCACCGAGGCCGCACGCGTGCTGCGCCCGGGCGGCCGCCTGCTGCTGTGCAGCCTGGCCCGCCACGAGCACAAGGCCGCGGTCGATGCCTATGGCCACGTCAACCTCGGCTTCAGCGACAAGGAACTGAAGAAGTTCGTCGACAAGGCCGGCCTGCAGGTCTCCAACCTGGAAACGGTCACCCGCGAAAAGCGCCCGCCGCATTTCGAAGTGATCTCGCTGATCGCCAACAAGCCCTGAGGTCGACATGTCCGCCCTGCCCTGGCTGCACCCGGAACGCGTGGAATTGCTGCTCGCCGCCCTGCGTGATCGCATCCTGATCATCGACGGCGCAATGGGCACGATGATCCAGCGACACGGCCTGCAGGAAGACGACTACCGGGGCGAGCGCTTCGCCGGCGGCTACGACCATGCCCATGGCCCTGGCTGCGACCATGGCGCAACACCGGAAGGCCACGACCTGAAAGGCAACAACGACCTGTTGCTGCTGACCCGACCGGAGGTCATCGCCGGCATCCACAGTGCGTATCTGGAAGCCGGCGCGGACCTGGTGGAAACCAATACCTTCAACGCCACCTCGGTCAGCCAGGCCGACTACCACCTCGAACACCTGGTGTACGAGCTGAACAAGGCAGGCGCTGCCGTCGCCCGTGCCTGCTGTGATGCGGTGGAGGCGACCACGCCGGGCAAGCCACGCTTCGTCATCGGTGTCCTCGGCCCGACCAGCCGCACCGCCTCGATCAGCCCGGACGTCAACGATCCTGGTTTCCGCAACACCAGTTTCGACGAACTGCGCGGCACTTACCGCGAAGCCATCGATGGCCTGATCGATGGCGGCGCCGACACGATCATGGTCGAGACCATCTTCGATACGCTCAACGCCAAGGCCGCGCTGTATGCCATCGAGGAAGCCTTCGATGCACGTGGCGCGCGGCTGCCGATCATGATTTCCGGCACCATCACCGATGCCTCCGGGCGCACCCTGTCCGGGCAGACCGCCGAGGCTTTCCAGGCATCACTCGCGCATGCACGGCCGTTGTCGATCGGCCTGAACTGCGCGCTCGGCGCCGACGCGATGCGTCCGCATGTGGAAACCCTGTCGCAGGTGTCGGACTGCTACGTCAGTGCCCATCCCAATGCGGGCCTGCCCAATGCGTTCGGCGAGTACGACGAAACACCCGAGGAAATGGCGGCCACCCTGCGCGGCTTTGCCGAAGATGGTCTGCTGAACCTGGTCGGTGGCTGCTGCGGCTCCACCCCGGACCATATCCGCGCGATCGCGCTTGCGGTAGCGGGGCTGCCGCCGCGCGCCCTGCCGGCCGCCCAGGTCCAGGCCGCATGAGCAGCACTGCCATCGCCATCCACCTTCCGCCCTGTTGCCGTTGAGCCGCCGCCTGCCATGACGCCTGTCCGCCCTACCCGCCTGTCCGGCCTGGAACCGCTGGTCATCACCCCGGACCTGCTGTTCGTCAATGTCGGTGAACGCACCAACGTCACCGGCAGTGCGCAGTTCCGCAAGCTGATCAAGGAAGGCCGCTACGAGGAAGCGGTGGACGTGGCCCGGCAGCAGGTGGCCAGCGGCGCGCAGATCCTCGACGTCAACATGGACGAGGGCCTGATCGATTCGGAAGCGGCGATGACCCGCTACCTCAACCTGATCATGTCCGAGCCGGACATCGCCCGAATTCCGGTGATGGTCGATTCCTCCAAATGGAGCGTGATCGAGGCTGGCCTGAAGTGCCTGCAGGGCAAGAGCGTGGTCAATTCGATCTCGCTGAAGGAAGGCGAGGAGCTGTTCCGCGAGCATGCGCGCAAGGTGCTGCGCTATGGCGCCGCCGCAGTGGTGATGGCCTTCGATGAGGCCGGGCAGGCCGACACCTGCGCGCGCAAGGTCGAAATCTGCACCCGCGCCTATCGCCTGCTGGTCGATGACATCGGCTTCCCGCCGCAGGACATCATCTTCGACCCGAACATCTTCGCCGTCGCCACCGGCATTGAAGAGCATGACAACTACGCGGTCGATTTCATCGAAGCCACCCGCATCATCAAGCAGACGCTGCCACACTGCCATGTTTCCGGCGGCGTATCGAACGTATCGTTCTCGTTCCGTGGCAACGAGACCGTGCGCCAGGCGATCCACTCGGTGTTCCTGTACCACGCGATCGCCGCGGGCATGGACATGGGCATCGTCAACGCCGGCGCCATGCCGATCTACGACGAACTGGAGCCGGACCTGCGCGAGCGGGTGGAGGACGTGATCCTCAACCGCCGCCGTGATGCCACCGAGCGCCTGCTTGAAATCGCCGAGCGCTACAAGGGCAGCAAGGGCGCGGCGAAGACCGAAGACCTGGCCTGGCGCGAGAAGCCGGTGGATGCGCGGTTGGCGCATGCGCTGGTGCATGGCCTGGACGCATGGGTGGAAGCCGATACCGAAGAAGCCCGGCAGCGTTCCAGCCGCCCGCTGGACGTGATCGAAGGCCCGCTGATGGATGGCATGAACGTGGTCGGCGATCTGTTCGGCGCCGGCAAGATGTTCCTGCCGCAGGTGGTGAAGTCGGCACGGGTGATGAAGAAGGCGGTGGCCTACCTGCTGCCCTACATCGAAGCTGAAAAGGCACGCAGCGGCGACACCGCCCGCAGCAATGGCAGGATCATCATGGCCACGGTCAAGGGCGATGTGCACGACATCGGCAAGAACATCGTCGGCGTGGTCCTGGCCTGCAACAACTTCGAGGTGATCGATCTCGGTGTGATGGTACCGGCGCAGAAGATCCTCGATGCCGCGCGCGAGCACCACGCCGACATCATCGGCCTGTCCGGCCTGATCACGCCGTCGCTGGAGGAAATGAGCCATGTCGCCCGTGAAATGCAGCGACAGGGCTTTGACCTGCCGCTGATGATCGGCGGTGCGACCACCTCGCGTGCGCACACCGCGTTGAAGATCGACCCCCATTACAAAGCGCCGACGGTATGGGTGAAGGATGCCTCGCGCGCCGTGGGCGTGGCGCAGTCGCTGATCTCGCGCGAGCTGCGCGATGCGTTCGTCGCCGCCAACGAGGCCGACTACGCCGAGATCCGTACCCGCCATCGCAACCGCGGCGACGCCAAGCGTCTGGTCTCGCTGGAGCATGCACGCGGCCAGAAGTTCAAGTGCGATTGGGAGGCGTACACGCCACCCGCACCGAAGCAGCCGGGCCTGCATGTATTCGATGACTACCCGCTGGCCGAACTGGTGCCCTACATCGACTGGACACCGTTCTTCCAGGCATGGGAACTGGCCGGCAAGTACCCGGCCATCCTCACCGATGAGATCGTCGGTACCCAGGCCAGCGAGCTTTACCAGGACGCGCGCGCGATGCTGGACCGCATCGTCAACGAGAAGTGGCTGCAGGCCAAGGCCGTGTTCGGCCTGTGGCCCGCCAACAGCATCGGCGACGACGTACGTGTGCAGCATCCCGATGGCGAGGCCACCCTGTACTTCCTGCGGCAACAGGTGGACAAGCCTGCCGAACGCCCGGATTTCTGCCTTGCCGATTTCATCGCCCCGATCGACAGCGGCAAGCAGGACTGGATCGGCGCCTTCGCAGTCACCGCAGGCATCGGCATCGACGCGCACGTGGCCCGTTTCGAGGCCGACCACGACGACTACAACGCGATCCTGCTGAAGGCGCTCGCCGACCGCTTTGCCGAAGCACTGGCCGAACGCCTGCACCAGCGCGTACGCACCGGATTCTGGGGTTACGACCACGCCGAGACACTCGACAACGAAGCGCTGATCGACGAGAAATATCGCGGCATCCGCCCCGCGCCCGGCTACCCCGCCTGCCCCGAACACAGTGAAAAGCGCCGATTGTTCGACCTGCTGGGCGCGGAAACCAACGCCGACATGCAGCTGACCGAGAGCTTCGCGATGCTGCCGACCGCGGCAGTGTCGGGCTATTACTTCAGCCACCCGCAGAGCCAGTATTTCGTGGTCGGCCGTCTCGGTCGCGAGCAGGTCATCGATTACGCACGCCGCAAGGGCGTGGACCGCGCGCAGGCCGAACGCTGGCTGGCATCGAACCTCGACTACGACCCGGAATGAAAAAGGGGACGGAGGGGATTACGTCGTTTGTGCGATAAACGACTTAATCCCCTCCGTCCCCCTTTAATTTATGCCGGTGCTTACCAGACCAGGTCGTCTGGCACCTGGTACTGCGGGTCGGCGTAGGGATCGTCCTCGGCCGGCGCATTCGGGTCGACCTTCAACGCCACCGACGCCGCAAACACCGCTTCAGACTGGACCAGAACCTCGGCCGTCACCAGCAGGTAGCGACCGTTGAGCTGGACCACGCCCAGTTCGCCTGCGTTGAGTGCCTTGAGCTGCTCGGCGGTGACGTAGATGCGCTTGATCTTGCCGCCGTACGGGAAGTGGCGCGCGATATCAGCCGCTTCGGCATTCAGGCTCTTGTCCTTCAGCAGTTCTTCCAGCTTCACCTTGGCCTCGCGGCGCTGGCGTGCTTCTTCCTGCTTCAGGCGCTCGGTCTCGATGCGCTCTTCCTTTTCGCGCTGCGCACGGATCGCGTAGGCCTTGGCCAGATCCATTTCCTCAGCGGTACGCGGCTTGCGCGGCCCCTGCGCGTGGCCTTGGCCACGCTGCTGGCCGGGCTTGCCCGGGCCGCCACTGCCATGCGCCCGCCGCTCGCCAGGCTTGTGTTCGCCCTTGCCTGCGTGCTGCGGCTTTCCATTGCCAGCGCCACCCTTGCCCTGCGGGCGGCCATCACGGCGGGGGCCATCATTCTTGCGCTCGGGCTTGGGCGCGGGCTTGAAGCCCAGGCCCATCAGCTGGTCGCGGAGGGTATCGCTCATAGGATATGGATCAGTAGTGCGGCGGCGGCGGTTCGCTCGCCGGATCAGAAGAATTCAATGCATTGCGGACCTTGCCCAGGTCCTCCAGCAGCACGCGCAGGATGCCGGCATTGCGGCTGCCTTCCATACGCGCGTCTGCCAGCGCATCGCTCAGTTCGGCCAGCGCGTGTTCCTGGAAGGACACGCGCATCTCCAGTTCGACCAGGCGCGCTTCCAGCGCCTGCTCGCGTTCGGTCGGCACTTCAGACATGCAGCGAACGTCCCCGGCCTATGCCGTAATACGCAAGGCCAGCGGCCTCGACTTCGGCCGGCTCGTACAGATTGCGGCCATCGAACACCACCGCATCCTTCAGCCGCTCGCGCAGCATCTGGAAATCGGGGCTGCGGAACTGCTTCCACTCGGTCACCACGACCAATGCATCGGCGCCCTGCAGCGCGTCGTCGGCGCTGTCACAGAACACCAGATCGTCGCGCTCGCCGAAGATCCGCTGCGATTCATGCATCGCCTCCGGATCGTAGGCACGCACCGTTGCACCGGCTTCCCACAACTGGGCCAGCAGGCGGCGGCTGGAGGCCTCGCGCATGTCGTCGGTGTTCGGCTTGAACGCCAGGCCCCACACGGCAAACGTCCTGCCGCGCACGCCTTCGTCTTCGCCCTTGTCATAGTGCCGCTGGATCAGGGCGAACAGGTGCCCCTTCTGCGATTCATTGACCGCCTCCACTGCGTTCAGCAGCTTCGGCTCCAGGCCAGCCTGCTGCGCGGTGCGGGCCAGTGCCTGCACATCCTTGGGGAAACACGAACCGCCGTAACCCGCACCCGGATAGATGAAGTGCCAGCCGATGCGCGGGTCCGAACCGATGCCCTGGCGGACCTGCTCGACGTCGGCGCCCACGCGCTCGGCGATGTTGGCGATTTCATTCATGAACGAAATCTTGGTCGCCAGCATTGCATTGGCAGCGTACTTGGTCAGCTCGGCCGAACGCACGTCCATCTCCACCACGCGATCGTGGTTGCGATTGAACGGTGCGTACAGGCGACGCATCACGGCGACCGACTCGGCGCTGGTCGCACCGATGATGATGCGGTCAGGCCGCATGCAGTCGGCAACGGCGTCGCCTTCCTTCAGGAATTCGGGATTGGACACCACATCGAAGGCGATATCCGCGCCACGCGCAGCCAGTTCCTCGGCAATGGCCGCGCGGACCTTGTCGGCGGTGCCCACCGGCACCGTCGACTTGTTGACCACCACGGTCGGCACCGAGATGTACCGGCCGATGGTGCGGGCCACGGCCAGCACGTACTGCAGGTCGGCGCTGCCATCCTCGTCCGGCGGCGTGCCCACGGCGATGAACACCACCTGGCCGTGGCCGATGGCGGTCGCCGCGTCGGTGGTGAACGCCAGCCGCGACGCGGCGTGGTTGGCCTTCACCATCGGCTCCAGGCCGGGCTCGTAGATCGGGATGATGCCCCGGTTGAGGCCATCCACCTTGGCCTGGTCGATATCGACGCAGACCACCTGGTGGCCGACATCGGCCAGGCAGGTGCCGGTCACCAGGCCTACATAGCCGGTACCAAAAATCGCAACGCGCATATCCGTACTGACTCCGTGGTGGCTTACGGCAGAACGCCCAGCAGCTCGACGTCGAAGGTCAGGGTGGCGTTCGGACCGATCGGACCACCCGGGGTGCCGTTCTCGCCGTATGCCAGTTCACCCGGAATCCAGAAGCGGTACTTCGAGCCGACCGGCATCAGGGCCACGCCCTCGGTCCAGCCCTTGATGACCTGGTCCAGACCGAACTCGGCCGGACCACGGCCCGCGGAACTGTCGAACACGGTGCCGTTGAGCAGCTTGCCTTCGTAGTTCACGCGCACCTTGCTGGACGGCAACGGACGCTCGCCGCTGCCCGGACGGATCACCTGGTACTGCAGGCCCGACGGGGTGGTCACCACGCCCGGCTGGGTCTTGTTCTTGGCCAGGAACGCATTGCCTTCCTGACGGTTGGTCTGAGCGGCCTGTGCGGCCTTGGCCTGCATCTCGGCCTGCTTGGCGCCCATGAACGCCTGGATGGTGGCAGTGGCGTCGGCTTCGGTCATCTTCGGCTGGCCCTTGCTCAGGCCAGTGTTGATCGCGTCAAACAGCGAGGCGGTATCGATATCGTCCTTCAGCTGTGCCAGCGACGGCCCGACCGAATAGGAGCCGATCATCTGCGCGACCTTGACCCGGTCGACCTTCGCCGGCTGCGAGCCCGGCGCAACGCCCGGCACCTGCTGGCCGCTGCGGGCCATCACGACCTGGCGCAGGGCGGCATCGGTGGCCTTGGCCTGTTCCTGGGTGATCTGCGGCTGCAGGCCTTCGAAGGAACGTTCAACGGCAGTGCGCAGTGCGGCCGCATCGATTTCATCGGCGATCGGCGCGAACGACTTGGCCACATCCAGACCAATGGCGTAGCCGAGCTTCTGCTTGGGGGAATTCAAGGGTGCGGTCTCCTTGGCGGCCGAGGGAGCGGCCGGTTGTTGCGACAGGGCGACACCGGAGGTGCCCATCGCCAGAATCAGAACCGACGCCGCGGCGCCGCGCATTCCCATTTTCATTCGCTGCATTCCTGGAAGTGACTGGACGCCGACGTCGGCGCGAAAACACGTATTGTCGCACGCATGCCGTCGATGTCGAGGCATCCATGCCGGCATTCAATGTGCAGCTGGTGCTGCAAGCGCCTTGTCGATGGCCGCTTTCAGCTGCGGATCATCCGGGGTGACCTTGCTGGCGAACTGGGCAATGACCCTGCCATCGCGCCCGACCAGATACTTGTGGAAATTCCAGGCGGGCGCCACGCCGGTGGCGGCGGTCAAGCGCTGATACAGCGGCGTAGCCTGCGCGCCGGTCACGTGCACCTTTTCGAACATCGGGAACTTCACACCATAAGTAAGCGTGCAGAAATCCTGGATCTGCTTTTCGTCACCGGGCTCCTGCCCCTTGAAATCGTTGGACGGGAAGCCGAGCACTGCAAATCCCTTGCCGGCGTACTGCTTCTGCAGCGCTTCCAGACCTTCGTACTGTGGGGTATAGCCGCACTTGCTTGCCGTATTGACCACCAGCAGCACCTGGCCGTGGTAACGCTGCTGCAGGTTGACCTGCTGCTTGCCCGCCAGCGGCCGATACGACAGATCCAGCAGATCGGCGGCAAACGCGCCGGCCGACGTGGCCAGGCCTGCGGCCAGCAGGGTCAACAGGGACAGGCCGCGAAGGCGGCGCGAGGAGGCAGTCGACAAGGGCATGGGAGACGTTCCGCGGTAGCCGTTCCAGGGGTCCGGCCGTGGCCGGCCGGGAATCGGCCGAACTATAGCACCGGGGTCTGCCCCCTCTGGAGCACAGGCGCTGTTGCGCTTTGCACGGCGTGGCGGAAGTCATTGGCAGTGCTCCTCAGCCCTCAGCTGATGACATAGCATGGACATGGCTGAATGGGAGACTGGCCAAAAACGGCCCTCCGAAATCTAGTTTTCCCAATGTAAATCAACTGGTTGAATAATTATTTCGGTGCCATGACCACCCCTGCCATCAGTTGGGTAGGGGCAGGACTTGCACACAGGCGTGCCGGTGTTATAGTTGCATACAACACCAGTCACCTGAGACAGGGGGAACCATGAACACCCGGATGCGTCGCAGCCTCACCGCCCCCGCGGTCACCGCGGTATCAACCCTGTTCGTCCTGGTCTGGCTGGCCATGCCGGCCCCACCGGCCGCTTCCTCCCCCGCCCTCTCCGAAGACAGTACGCAGGACGCAGCAGTACCCCCGGCAGGGAATGCCGCTCCCTCCCCCTCCCCCCCGCGTCGGCTGCACAGCTCCCTGTCCATGCCGTATTTCTCGTTCGCACAGCCGCTGACCCCACGGAGCTGAATATGAGCGACATCCAGTGGAGCGACGGCGCTCCCATCTACCGCCAGCTGAAGGAACGCGTGATCGCCATGATGCTTGACGGAATCCTCAAGCCGGGCGATGCCCTTCCTTCGGTGCGCCAGGTGGCCGCCGATTACCAGCTCAACCCCATCACCGTTTCGCGCGCCTACCAGGAGCTGGCCGATGAAGGCCTGGTCGAGAAGCGCCGCGGTCTGGGCATGTTCATGACCGAACAGGCGGCCACGCAGCTGCGCAGCAGCGAGCGCGAACGCTTCCTCAATGAAGAATGGCCGGCCGTTCTGGAACGCATCCAGCGACTGGGCCTGAGTCTCGACGAATTGTTGCCCCAGGGGAAATTCTGATGAATGCCAGTCCCACTACCGCTGTGCCAAGCGACGCTGTCATTACCGCCCGTGGCCTTCGCAAGGCTTACAAGAACACGCTCGCGCTCGACAACGCCAGCTTCTCCATTCCGGCAGGCCGCATCATCGGCCTGATCGGCCCCAATGGTGCCGGCAAGACCACCGCGCTGAAGGCGGTGCTCGGCCTGACCTCGGTGGAAGGCGAGCTGAGCGTGCTTGGCCGTGACCCGCGCGCGCATCGCGACGATCTGATGAACGACATCTGCTTCATCGCCGATGTCGCCGTGCTGCCGCGCTGGCTGAAGGTGCGTGAGGCGATCGACTTCGTCGCCGGCGTGCACCCCCGCTTCGACCGTGCCCGTTGCGAACGTTTCCTGGCCAACACCAAGCTGCAGCCGAAGCAGCGCGTGCGCGAACTGTCCAAGGGCATGATCGTGCAGCTGCACCTGGCTCTGGTGATGGCCATCGACGCCAAGGTGCTGGTGCTGGACGAACCCACGCTCGGCCTGGACATCCTGTACCGCAAGGAGTTCTACCAGCGCCTGCTGGAAGACTACTTCGACGAGCAGAAGACCATCATCGTCACCACCCACCAGGTGGAGGAGATCGAGCACATCCTCACCGACGTAATGTTCATCCGCGACGGCCGCATCGTGCTCAATGCGGAAATGGACGAGGTCGGTGAGCGCTATACCGAACTGCTGGTCGGTGCCGACCAGCTTGAAACCGCCCGCGCACTGAAGCCCATCGACGAGCGCAGCCAGGCCTTCGGCAAGACGGTCCTGTTGTTCGACGGCGTGCCACGCAGCCAGCTGGCCAGCCTGGGTGAAACCCGCAACGCCGGCCTTGCCGATCTGTTCGTCGCTGTCATGAAGGGGACCTACGCATGAATGCCGTCAACCATCCTGTCAGCCCTGCAGGCACCCTGCGCTGGCTGCTCAAGCGCGAATACTGGGAAAACCGCGGTGGTTTCCTGTACGCCCCGGTGATCGCCGGCATCGTCTCGCTGCTGATGAGCGGCATCGGCATCGGCCTGGGCCTGTTCGCCCTGCATCGTGCCGCGCGCGATGGCGGCCTGCACATCGACGGCGAGAACGTGAACATCAACGGCCTGGATCTGGCCGTGCTGACCCGCGACATCAGCACCAAGGACATGGCCGACCTGGGCAACGGCCTCGACCTGGCGATGGTACTGACCTCGTCCTGGCCGCTGATCGTGCTCGCGTTCGTGGTGTTCTTCTACTGCCTGGGCGCGCTGTATGACGACCGTCGCGACCGCAGCATCCTGTTCTGGAAATCGCTGCCGCTGTCGGACACCCAGACCGTGCTGTCCAAGGTGTTCAGTGCACTGATTGTCGCACCGCTGATCGCCATCATCGCGTCCAGCCTGACCCTGCTCGTGTTCATGCTGGTGCTGTGCCTGGTAGTGGTCTCGCACGGCGGCGACGCGATGCAGCTGATCGTCGGCCCGGCCAACCCGATGAGCCTGGTGCTGGGCATGTTCGTGTCCATCCCGGTGTACGCCCTGTGGGCGCTGCCTACCGCCGGCTGGCTGCTGCTGTGCTCGGCCTGGGCCAAGAGCAAGCCGTTCCTGTGGGCGGTCATGCTGCCGCTGTTCGCCGGCATCATCGTCAGCACCACCAAGCTGATGCACCTGTTCGACCTGACCACCGGCTGGTTCTGGCAGCACATCGTCGGCCGCCTGCTGCTGGGTGCGATGCCGGGGATGGACCTGCTGTACCGCGCCGGCGGCGAATCCAGGCAGGATCTGAACTCGATCGTTGCCCTGATGTCGCCCGCCGCGCAGCTGAAGTCGCTGGCAATGCCCGGCCTGTGGATCGGCGCGGCCTTCGGCGTGGTCTTCATCTTCATCGCCATCCGCCTGCGCAAGCGCGCTGGCGAAATCTGATCTTCAACCTGGAGGCACCACCCATGCGTTCCTTGATTGCCTGTAGTGCGCTGTTGCTGTTGCCCTTGTCGGCGCTGGCCGCCGATGCACCGAACTGCAAGTTCTCCGCGCCACGCGCGCTGAAGATCGACACGGCCGGCGCCAAGGCGGTGGTGTTCGAGATCAACCAGCATGACCTGAAGGTGGTCGCCAGCGCTGGCGGCGGCCAGCTCGAGGGCCGCGCCTGCGCGTCCAACAAGGACTGGCTGGAACAGCTGGTACTGGACCAGCGGCGCGTGGGCGACAAGCTGGTGGTAAGCCTGCGCCGCGACAGCCGCGGCTCGCTGTCGATGGGCAACAGCTATGCCTGGCTGGACATCCGTGGCAGCGTGCCGGACAACCTGCCGCTGCAGTTCAAGATCGGTTCCGGCGATGGCAGCATCGAGAACGCGCAGTCGCTGAGCATGGACGTGGGCTCCGGTGATGGCATCGCCCGCGGCACCCGTGGCAGCGTGCATGCCGCCGTGGGCTCGGGCGACCTGGACGTTGATGGCGCCGCATCGTTCAACCTGCTCTCGCTGGGTTCGGGCGACGTCAACGCCCGCAACATCGGCGGTGATGCCAGCGTCGGCACCGTCGGCTCCGGTGATCTGAAGGTGACCGACGTGCGTGGCAACGCGCGGCTGGATACCGTCGGCTCCGGCGACATCGGCTTCAAGCAGGTGCAGGGCAACGTCGAGGTCGGCGTGGTCGGCTCCGGCAATGTCGAGATCGAGCAGGTCGGCGGCAATGTCCGTGTACGCAGCCACGGCTCGGGTGATATCGATGTCGATGGCGTGCGCGGCAATCTCACCGTCGAGCACAGCGGCAGCGGCGACGTCCAGCATCGCAGTGTGACCGGCACCGTCACCCTGCCGCGCGGCAAGTAACGCCCAACCATCCGATTCGAGGGGAATGCCATGAACCTGCTGCGCCTGCTGCCTGCTGCCCTGCTGTGCCTGCCGCTGATCGCCTGTGGCGGCACCTCCAGCCCCGACAAGACCGCCGGCAAGGCGGTGGCCGAGACCTCCGGTGGCGTCGGCCAGACCGTCAAGGAAGCGATGGACGATGCCCGCAAGGAAATTGCTGAAGGCAACATCAAGATCTCCGCCGACAACCAGCCGCGCGCGGAGATCACCCCGCAGGGACAGCTGCTGATCGGCGGCAAGCAGGTAACGCTGGACGATGGCCAGCGCCGCCAGCTGCTCGATTACCGCGGCCACGTGGTGGCGGTGGCGATGGATGGCATGAATATCGGTCTGGCCGGCGCCAAGCTCGGTGCCAACGCTGCCGGTGAAGCACTGAAGGGCATCTTCAGCGGCGACAGCGAAGGCATCGAGAAGCGGATCAACGCCGAGGCCGCCAAGATCGAGGCGCAGGCCAAGCGCATCTGCGACCGCATGCCGGCCATGCTGGCCAGCCAGCAGGCCCTGGCTGCCTCGCTGCCAGCGTTCAAGCCCTACGCCACGATGGACCAGAGTGATGTGGACGACTGCGGCAAGGACACCGTCGTCAACCGCTGACCCTGTGACACATCAGCGCACCCGGCCGGCAGCGCGCAGGCGTTGCCGGCCGCTGCGCCCCGGCGGGCTTACAATGGCGGCCCCGGATGCACTTCATTGAACCGCCATGAAAAAGCTGTTTCTGCTGCTGGCCGCCCTGCTCTGCCTGGGCCTGGTCGGCTGTGACCAGGATTACCGCAACCACCGCGCCGAGCGCGGCAAACCGAAGATCTCGGTCAGCGAAAGCATCGTGACCGTGCGTCGCCAGCCGGCGCCGAACATCATCATCCTGCCCGACGGGCAGATGAAGATCGACGAGATCCTGATTCCGCTCAACGCCGAGCAGAAGCAGATGCTGCAGACGATGTTCGGCACGCTGCAGGTGCTGCGCCAGAACACGCTGGTGGCTGCACCGGCCGACCCCAACATGCAGCCGGTGAAGATCGTGCCACCGGAAGGCATGCAGGTGATTCCGCCGGACCTGGTGCAGACCATTCCCGAGTTCAAGGATTACACCGAGACCTTCGGCAACATCGTCGCCGACCGTCGTTGAAACGAGAACGCCGCCCTCCCGGGCGGCGTTTCCGTTTGTAGAGCCGAGCATAGGCTCGGCTCTACAGAGTGCAGATTCCAGATCAGCCGCCGGCACCACCGCCACCGGCCTGGATGCCACCGGCGGTCAACGCGGCCGGATCCAGCAGCCGGCGCAGCTCCGATTCGGCCAGGCCACTGTCTTCCAGCGCCACGTCCAGCACCGGGCGCTGTTCCTTGTAGGCACGCTTGGCGATCGCTGCGGCTTTCTCGTAGCCGATGATCGGGTTCAGCGCGGTCACCAGGATCGGATTGCGTGCCAGCGCTTCGGCCACACGGTCTTCGCGCACCTTCAGCCCGGCAATGGCGCTGTCGGCCAGCAGGGTCGACACATTGGCCAACAGGCCGATGCCATCAAGCAGGTTCACCGCGATCAAGGGCAGCGTCACATTGAGCTGGAAGTTGCCGGTCTGGCCGGCCACGGTGATCGCCGTGTGGTGGCCGATCACCTGTGCGCAGGCCATCACCGTCGCCTCCGGAATCACCGGATTGACCTTGCCCGGCATGATCGAGGACCCCGGCTGCAGCGCCGGCAGTTCGATCTCACCCAGGCCCGCCAGCGGACCGGCATTCATCCAGCGCAGGTCGTTGGCGATCTTGATCAGGGCCACCGCCAGCGCATTGAGCTGGCCCGACAGTTCCACCGCATCATCCTGCGCGGCCAGGCCTTCGAACTTGTTCTCGGCGCTGTCGAACTTGAAGCCGGTCTGCTGCTTCAGTGCCTTGGCCACCTGCACGCCAAAGCGCGGGTCGGCATTGATGCCGGTGCCGATGGCGGTACCGCCCAGCGGCAGGCGGCGCACGCGCTTGAGGCTGTCCTCGATGCGCTCCTGTGCCGAGGCCAGCTGCGCCGACCACGCACCGAATTCCTGTTCGAAGGTCAGCGGCATCGCGTCCATCAGGTGGGTGCGGCCGGTCTTGACCACCTTGCGCAGGCTGCGGCCCTTCTTGTCCAGCGTCCTGCGCAGGTGCACCAGCGCCGGCAGCAACTGCTCGTGAGTGGCCAACACGGCCGACACGCGCAGCGCCGTCGGGATCACATCGTTGGAGCTCTGCCCCTGGTTGACGTGATCATTCGGGTGCACCGTGGTCTTGCCCGCCTTGCCGGCACGGTTGGCCAGCGTGGCGATGACCTCGTTGGCATTCATGTTCGAGGAAGTGCCCGAGCCGGTCTGGTAGACGTCGATCGGGAACTGCGCGTCCCACGTGCCGTCCGCCACTTCAGCAGCGGCAGACTGGATGGCCTTGGCCACGGTCTTCGGCAGATGCCCCAGCTCGGCGTTGACGCCGGCGGCGGCTCCCTTGACCAGGCCCAGTGCACGGATGAAGCCACGCGGCATGCGCTGGCCCGACACCGGGAAATTCTGTACAGCGCGCTGGGTCTGCGCGCCCCACAGGGCGTCGGCAGGCACCTGCAGCTCGCCCATGCTGTCGTGCTCGATCCGGAAACCCTTGGGGGCGCTCTTGCTTGCAGCTTTGCTCATTGCATCAACTCCGCACTACTTCGGTTGGGGAAAGGGAAGCGGCGGCTGGCAGGGTGTCGCTTCCCGGGCTGGCGGCTGCGACAACGATACTCCCTTGTCCGGTGCACGGTAGTGCCGGCGGCTGGCCGGCAACCACGCGGGGCCCGCGATTCCATGGGTTGCCGGCCAGCGGCCGGCACTACCTCACCGGCACGTCGTAGAATATGGCCCCCGCCGCTCGCCCTTCCCTGCCGACATGTCCGAATCCGCCCTGCTCGCCCTGTCCCCGCTCGATGGCCGCTATGCCGGCAAGGTCGACGCCCTGCGCCCGATCTTCTCCGAGTACGGCCTGATCAAGGCCCGTGTCACGGTCGAAGTGGAGTGGCTGCTGGCCCTGGCCGCCGAGCCGGGCATCGTCGAGCTGGCCGCGTTCTCCGACGCCGCCGTCGCCCGCCTGCGTGCGCTGGCCAGCGGCTTCAGCCCGGCCCAGGCCGCGCGCGTGAAGGAGATCGAGCGCACCACCAACCACGACGTCAAGGCGGTGGAGTACTTCATCAAGGAACAGCTGAAGGACGACGCCGAGCTGGCACCGGCGCTGGAGTTCGTGCATTTCGCCTGCACCAGCGAAGACATCAACAACCTCAGCTACGGCCTGATGCTGGAACAGGCCCGTCGCGAAGTGGTGCTGCCGACCCTGGACGGCGTCGCCGATGCACTGCGCACGCTGGCCCACGCCCAGGCGGGTCAGCCGATGCTGTCGCGCACCCACGGCCAGACCGCCTCGCCGACCACCCTGGGCAAGGAGCTGGCCAACGTGGTCGCGCGCCTGGAGCGCCAGCGCCGGCAGATTGCCGCAGTCGAACTGACCGGCAAGATCAACGGCGCGGTCGGCAACTACAACGCACACGTCGCCAGCTACCCGGACGTGGACTGGCCGGCTTTCGCCGAGCGCTTCGTCACCGGCCTGGGCCTGGTGTTCAACCCGTACACCACGCAGATCGAGCCGCACGACAACATCGCCGAAATCGGTGATGCCGCCCGTCGCGCCAACATCATCCTGATCGACCTGGCCCGCGACATCTGGGGCTACGTCTCGTTGGGCTACTTCAAGCAGCGCCTGAAGGAAGGCGAAGTCGGTTCGTCGACGATGCCGCACAAGGTCAACCCGATCGATTTCGAGAACGCCGAAGGCAACTTCGGCATCGCCAACGCGCTGTTCGAGCATTTCAGCGCGAAGCTGCCGATCAGCCGCTGGCAGCGCGACCTGACCGATTCCACCGTGCTGCGCGCGCTGGGCACCGCATTCGGCCACAGCCAGGTGGCGCTGGATTCGCTGGCCAAGGGCCTGGGCAAGCTGGAAGTGAACCCGCAGCGCCTCGACGCCGATCTGGATGCGGCCTGGGAAGTGCTGGCCGAGGCCGTGCAGACGGTGATGCGCCGCCATGGCCTGCCGAATCCGTACGAGCAGCTGAAGGCGCTGACCCGTGGCCAGGGCATCACGGCCGAGTCGATGCGCACGTTCGTGCAGGGACTGGAGCTGCCGGCCGAGGCCAAGCAGCGTCTGCTGGAGATGACCCCGGGCAGCTATACCGGCCTGGCCGAGTCGCTGGCGAAGAAGATTTAAGGGGTTTCCTTGCGGCGGCGGCCGCGTGCGCTGCCTGCGGCAGGCTTGTACTGCCAGGGCAACGGCAACGGCAACTGCAACGTCAAAAGCGGCTCTGGGTTTTTGCCGTGTTTGGCGGGGCGGGTTGGGTTCGCGGGGGACGCCGTAAACCCGTCCCTGGGGGCTTGGCCGCGGCATCCATGCCGCGGACACCCCCGCGAACCCAACCCGCCCCACCTTTGACAGATTCCCGGTGACGGATCGAAGAGCATTGGGTTGTCGGGACGGAATTTGAAAGAGGGACGCGGCTTCGCCGCGTCCCTCTTTGGTTTTGGGTTTTGGGGTCTTTGTAGAGCCGAGCCCATGCTCGGCTGCTTGTTCCAGCTGCAAGCCGAGCGTGGGCTCGTCTCTACAGATGCACGAGCAAGCGCAGCGCGCGACCCGCTCTTGCCTTTGATTTTCTTCTTCCATTCCGTGGCGGGCCACGCAGGAAACTGTCAGGGGCCGGGCGGGTGGGCTGCGCGGGGGTGTCCGCCGCATGGATGCGGCGGCCAAGCTTACAAGGACGTACTTGCAGCGTCCCCCGCGCAGCCCACCCGCCAGGCCAAGCGCGGCTTTTGCTTTGAACCCGACCGCCACGAGGGGCTCAGCCGTTGGCCGGAACCCCGCGACAAACCACCACACGTGCGCAATCCCAAGGAACGTCGGACAATGGAGGCCTTGGCGGCCCGCCACGCCGCCCCTCCCGCTTTCCGCTGCAAGGAACTCCCCCATGGCCGCCCGCAAGTCCACCTCCCCCCTGATCGAAGTCCACGCCCGTCGTGGCCAGCCGCTGGGCATGTCCCCGGCCGTGTTCCTGCGCGACTTCTGGCAGAAACGTCCGCTGTTGATCCGCAACGCCTTTCCCGACTTCCAGACCCCGGTACAGCCGGAAGACCTGGCGGGCCTGGCCTGCGAAGAGGGCGTGCTGGCCCGCCTGATCGAGCACGACAAGGCCCAGGACAGCTGGCGCGTGCGCAGCGGCCCGTTCCAGGAAGACATCTTCCCGGCCCTGCCCGACCACGACTGGACCCTGCTGGTGCAGGACGTGGACAAGTGGGACAAGGACGTGCGCGCCCTGATCGAACACTTCAGCTTCCTGCCGCGCTGGCGCATGGACGATGTGATGATCAGCTTCGCCGCCACCGGTGGCTCGGTCGGCGCCCATGTCGACCAGTACGACGTATTCCTGCTGCAGGCCCACGGCCACCGCCGCTGGCAGATCGATGCCAGTGAATCGATCAAGGGCAAGCGCCCGCCGCTGGGCTTCCGCCCCGACGTGGAACTGAAGCTGCTGCAGGTGTTCAAGCCGACCCACGACTGGGTGCTGGCGCCGGGCGACATGCTGTACCTGCCGCCGAACGTGCCGCATCACGGCGTCGCCGAAGACCCCTGCCTGACCTTCTCGTTCGGCATGCGCGCGCCGTCCTCGGCCGAGCTGATCAGTGATTATCTGGACACGTTGATCGCCGATGCCGACGAGAACATCCGCTACCAGGATGCCGACCTGAAGGCACCGGCCGATCCGAACGAAATCGACACCGTGGCGATGGCGCGGGTGATCACCGCGCTCAACGCCATCCGCATGAACGACCCGGACAAGCTGGGCGACTGGTTCGGCCGCTTCATCACCACCTACCGCGCGGCCGGCGAGGTGATGGCCCACCAGGCCGCGCCGCCGCAGGAAGAAGTGCTTGAGTCCCTGCTGTCGGGCCTGCTGCTGCAGCGTCACCCGTGGGCGCGACTGGCCTGGCGCCGGGCCAAGCGTGGCGCAAGCCTGTATGTCAGCGGCCAGGATTTCGCCCTGCCGATCAAGGACGCACAACGCCTGGCAGGTGCCGAGCAGCTCGATGCTGCCGCCTACCGCGGCCTGTCCGACAAGGGCCGCGCAGTACTCCAGCAGCTGCTGGTCGGCGGCGTGTTCCAGCTGATCGATCCGAACGAGGTGTATGCCGACGAGGAGGAAGAGGTGCTGGGTGAGGTGATCGAGGGCCGCGAGCAGGTCGAGGTCATCGACGCTGACGCCATGTCCGATGACGTCCATCTGGTGACCGTACATGACGACGGCATTGAAGTGATCGTCAACTTCGACGACCACGACGAAGACGACAGCGACCCCAGCCGCGGCTGAGCCATGACTGCCCTCCGGGTCCAGCAGGTACGCCACGCCGAGGCCCACGTCGCCATCCACGACGTGCGCCAGCGGGTGTTCGTGCAGGAACAGGGCATCGACGCCGCCCTGGAGCGCGATGCCCTGGACCCGGTCTGCGCCCACGTGCTGGCGCTGGATGCCCACGGGCAACCGGTCGGCACCGGGCGGCTGGCGCCGGATGGTCGTATCGGCCGCATGGCGGTGCTGGCTGCGTATCGCGGTCTCGGCGTCGGCGAGGCCCTGCTTGAGGCGTTGGTACAGGCCGGGCACCAGCTCGGCCTGGCCGAGCTGCACCTGCATGCACAGCTGCCGGCGCGCGACTTCTACGCCCGCCTGGGCTTCCTGCCGGAAGGCCCGGAATTCGAAGAAGCCGGCATCGGCCACCAGCAGATGCGCCGCCGGCTGCAAGCCGTTTCCGCCATCGACAGCCGCGCTGAAGCGGTGGCGATCACCACGGCAATCATCCACCGCGCACGCCGCCGGCTGTGGCTGCACAGCCGGCAGCTGGACCCCGGCCTGCTGGATGCGCCACCGGTGCAGGCGGCCCTGCGCCGCTTCGTCACCGCCCGCCACGACAAGCAGTTGCGGGTGATCGTGCATGACGCCGCCGCCATCGCCAGCGCCGGTGCGCCGCTGCTGGCGCTGTTCCAGCGCCTTCCCAGTGTGATCCAGTTCCGCGAGGTGGCCGATCCGATCGATCGCGCCCTGGCCTCGGCCTGCCTGCTCAACGATGCAGGCGACTTCTACTTTCGTCTCATCGGTCATCGCCTCGACGGCGAATCCGCAATCGCGCTGCCGGCACGTTCGCAGCCGTTCGAGCAGCAATTGCAGCGTGTCTGGGACCGTTCGCGCGAATGCAGCGAATTGCGCGCACTCGGCATCTGACCGCGACCGGTGCGCTCAACCTGTCTGGGACCGACACCGGGGGACGCCCGATGCCCTCGTCGCTGCCCCCTTCGTGTCCGGATGGGGGTACAATTTGGCCGTTTGAACGCGCCCGTGCATGGCTATTCATCTTCGTGCCGGGTCCTTCTGAAGCCATACCCCACAAAGCGAATCAGCACCCTCCATCGTGGACAATCAACTGAAGCAGTTTGCGCAATCTTCGCAACTCGCCGGCGGCAACGCCTCCTATGTCGAGGACCTGTACGAGCAGTACCTGGTCTCCCCGGATAGTGTCGATCCCAAATGGAAAACCTACTTCGACGGCTTCAAGGGCCGCGAAGCAGGCGACATTCCGCACTCGGCCGTCATTTCCCACATCGCGGACGCGGCCAAGGATGCGCTGAAAGCAGGCACCGGCACCGGTGCAGGCGATGAGCGCGAGCGCAATGTCGGTCGCCTGATCACCGCCTACCGTTCGCGTGGTCATCTGGACGCCCGCCTGGACCCGCTGGGCCTGGCCGCTCCGGTCAACACCCCGGACCTGGGCCTGCCCTTCCACAACCTGTCCGATGCTGACCTCAACAGCGAGTTCAGCACCGGCGGCGTGGGCGGTCAGCCGCGCATGAAGCTGCGTGACCTGCTGGCGCGCCTGAAGGCGACCTACACCGGTTCGATCGGTGCGGAGTTCATGCACATCTCCGAGGTCGAGCAGCGCCAGTGGATCTACAAGAAGCTGGAACTGGCCGGTGGCAACTACCAGCTGGACGCTGACACCCAGCGCCGTACGCTGGAGCGCCTGACCGCCGCCGAAGGCCTCGAGCGCTACCTGCACACCAAGTACGTCGGCCAGAAGCGCTTCTCGCTGGAAGGCGGCGACTCGCTGATCCCGATGATGGACAC
This sequence comes from Stenotrophomonas sp. 14P6.2.3, assembly GCF_057799055.1. Taxonomy (NCBI): domain Bacteria; kingdom Pseudomonadati; phylum Pseudomonadota; class Gammaproteobacteria; order Lysobacterales; family Lysobacteraceae; genus Stenotrophomonas; species Stenotrophomonas sp. 14P6.2.3. The sequence goes on along the minus strand of NZ_JBYOLA010000005.1, from coordinate 99,484 downwards.
CATCATCCGCAGCGCCGGCAAGGATGGCGTCAAGGACGTGGTGGTGGGCATGGCCCACCGTGGCCGCCTGAACGTGTTGGTCAACACCCTCGGCAAGAACCCGCGCAAGCTGTTCGACGAATTCGAAGGCAAGTTCGAGCACGACGAGCACGCCTCGGCCGGCGACGTGAAGTACCACATGGGCTTCTCCGCCGACGTCGCCACTGAAGGTGGCCCGGTCCACCTGGCGCTGGCGTTCAATCCGTCGCACCTGGAAATCGCCGACCCGGTGGTTGCCGGTTCCGTGCGTTCGCGCCAGGAACGCCGCAAGGACACCGCGCGCAAGCAGGTGATGCCGATCCTGATCCACGGCGACGCGGCCTTCTCCGGCCAGGGCGTGGTCATGGAGCTGTTCCAGATGTCGCAGGCCCGCGGCTTCGCCGTCGGCGGCACCGTGCACATCGTGGTCAACAACCAGGTTGGCTTCACCACCTCCAATCCGCTGGATACGCGCTCCACGCGCTATGCCACCGACGTGGCGAAGATGATCGCCGCACCGGTGCTGCACGTGAACGGCGATGATCCGGAGGCGGTGGTATTCGCCGCGCAGCTGGCCTTCGAGTTCCGCCAGAAGTTCGCCAAGGACGTGGTCATCGACCTGATGTGCTACCGCCGTTGGGGCCACAACGAGGCCGACGAGCCGGCGATCACCCAGCCGCTGATGTACCAGGTGATCCGCAAGCACGCCACCACCCGCGAGATGTACGCCGAGCAGCTGGAAAAGGCGGGCGTGATCGCCGCCGGCGCCGGCAAGGCGATGGTCGATGCGTACCGTGAGAAGCTCGATGCCGGTGAAGTGACCACCGAGCTGGCCAAGGTCGAAAAGACCCCGCCGACCAGCCCGCTGTTCGTTGATTGGCCGAAGCTGCTGGAAGGCAAGCTGTCCGACCCGGTGTCGACGAAGGTCGACAAGGACAAGCTGCTCGCGCTGGCCAAGCTGATCAACACCGTGCCCGAAGAAGTGCAGCTGCACTCGCGCGTGTCCAAGGTGTACGACGACCGCCGCAAGATGGCTGCCGGCGAGATCCCGGGCGACTGGGGCTTTGCCGAGAACCTGGCCTACGCCACCCTGCTGGATGAAGGCAGTGCCCTGCGCCTGGTCGGCCAGGACGTCGGCCGCGGTACGTTCACCCACCGCCACGCGATCCTGCACGACCAGAAGACCGACAACTACTACCTGCCGCTGCGGCAGCTGGTGGATTCGCCGGAGAAGGCCACCATCATCGATTCGCTGCTCAGCGAAGAAGCCGTGATGGCCTATGAGTACGGTTTCTCGACCACCGATCCGAACACCCTGTGCATCTGGGAAGGCCAGTTCGGCGACTTCGCCAACGGCGCCCAGGTGGTGATCGATCAGTTCATCGCCGCCGGTGAAGCAAAGTGGGGCCGTATTTCCGGCCTGACCCTGCTACTGCCGCACGGTTATGAAGGTCAGGGTCCGGAACACAGCTCGGCGCGCCTGGAGCGCTTCCTGCAGCTGTGCGCGCTGGAGAACATGCTGGTGGTGGTGCCGTCGACCCCGGCGCAGGCCTTCCACATGCTGCGTCGCCAGCAGCACCTCACCACCCGCAAGCCGCTGGTGGTGATGTCGCCGAAGTCGCTGCTGCGCCACAAGCTGGCCGTGTCGACCCTGGACGAGCTGGCCAATGGCGAATTCCAGCACCTGATCGGCGATGCCAATGCAGATGCCAAGAAGGTCAAGCGCGTGGTGCTGTGCTCGGGCAAGGTCTACTACGACCTGCTGGAAGACCAGACCAAGCGTGGCCAGGACGACGTGGCGATCATCCGCGTGGAGCAGCTGTATCCGTTCCCGCGTGCGCTGCTGGCTGCCGAACTGAAGAAGTACGGCAAGGCCACCGACGTGGTGTGGACGCAGGAAGAGCCGCAGAACCAAGGGGCGTGGTACCAGATCCGCCACCACCTGCAGTTCTGCCTGGCCGATGGCCAGAGCCTGCACTACGCCGGTCGCGCACGTTCGGCTTCGCCGGCTGCCGGTCACATGGCTGACCACGTCCGCGAACAGCAGCAGCTGGTCGCCGATGCACTGGTCAACCCGTTCAACGACTCGTTCGCTGAATAACTCTCCCCCTATTTAGAAGACAAACCAGGAAGCTCCCGCATGGCCACCGAAGTCAAAGCCCCGGTACTGCCCGAATCCGTCGCCGACGGCACCATCGCCACCTGGCACAAGAAGGTGGGCGACGCCGTCAAGCGCGACGAAAACCTGCTTGACCTGGAAACCGACAAGGTCGTCCTGGAAGTGCCGTCGCCGGTCGATGGCGTGATCAAGGAAATCAAGTTCGCCGAAGGCGCGACCGTGACCTCCAGCCAGGTCGTGGCGATCATCGAAGAAGGCGCCGTGGCCGCTGCCCCGGCTCCGGCTGCCGAAGAGAAGAAGGCCGAGGCCGCTCCGGCCGCTGCTGCTCCGGCCGCCGCCGCTGCTCCGGCCCCGGCTGCCAAGTCGGCTGCCGATGCACTGCCGCCGGGCGCCCGTTTCAGCGCCATCACCGAAGGCGTGAATCCGGCCGACGTCGATGGCACCGGCCGTCGTGGCGCCGTCACCAAGGAAGACATCGTCAACTTCGCCCGCAACGGCGGTGCCGGCAAGGCCGGTGGCGCACGTCCGGAAGAACGCGTGCCGATGACCCGCATCCGCAAGCGCATCGCCGAGCGCCTGATGGAGTCGAAGAACTCCACCGCCATGCTTACCACCTTCAACGAAGTCGACCTGTCCAAGGTCTCGGCGGCGCGCAAGGAACTGCAGGACGAGTTCGTCAAGGCACACGGCATCAAGCTCGGCTTCATGAGCTTCTTCGTGAAGGCTGCCGCCAACGCGCTGCAGCGCTTCCCGCTGGTCAATGCCTCGATCGACGGCGAAGACATCATCTACCACGGCTACTCGGACATCTCGATCGCCGTGTCGACCGAGAAGGGCCTGGTCACGCCGGTGCTGCGCAACGTCGAGCGCATGTCGTTCGCCGACATCGAAAAGACCATCGCCGACTACGCCAAGAAGGCCCGTGACGGCAAGCTGAGCCTGGAAGAACTGCAGGGCGGCACCTTCACCGTGACCAACGGCGGCACCTTCGGTTCGCTGCTGTCGACCCCGATCATCAACCCGCCGCAGAGCGCCATCCTCGGCATGCATGCCATCAAGGAGCGCCCGATCGCCCAGAACGGCCAGGTCGTGATCGCGCCGATGATGTACCTGGCGCTGTCCTACGATCACCGCATCATCGACGGCAAGGACTCGGTGCAGTTCCTGGTGGACATCAAGAACCAGCTGGAAAACCCGGGCCGCATGCTGTTCGGCCTGTAAGAGACCTCCCGCCCCTCCGCGCCTGCGCGGAGGGGTTCTGGTAATGCAACAAGGACTATTTCAATGGCTGAACAATTCGACGTCGTCGTCATCGGTGCCGGCCCGGCCGGTTACCACGCTGCCATCCGCGCGGCCCAGCTTGGCCTGAAGACCGCCTGCATCGATGCAGCGCTGGGCAAGGACGGCAAGCCGGCCCTGGGTGGCACCTGCCTGCGCGTGGGCTGCATCCCGTCCAAGGCGCTGCTGGATTCCTCGCGCCAGTTCTGGAACATGGGCCACATCTTTGGCGACCACGGCATCAGCTTCAAGGATGCCAAGATGGACGTCGAGGCGATGGTTGGCCGCAAGGACAAGATCGTCAAGCAGTTCACCGGCGGCATCGCCATGCTGTTCAAGGCCAACAAGGTCGCCGCCTATTACGGCTTCGGCGAACTGCAGCCGGGCAACGTGGTCAAGGTCACCCAGCATGACGGCTCGGTCGTCGAGCTGAAGGGCACCAACGTCATCATCGCCGCCGGTTCGGACTCGATCGAACTGCCGTTCGCCAAGTTCGACGGCGACACCATCGTCGACAACGTCGGCGGCCTGGACTTCACCGAAGTACCGGCGCGCCTGGCCGTGATCGGCGCCGGTGTGATCGGCCTGGAACTGGGCAGCGTGTGGAAGCGCCTGGGTTCGGAAGTGACCATCCTGGAAGCGCTGCCGGACTTCCTGGCGGCGGCTGATACCGAAGTGGCCAAGACCGCCGCCAAGGAATTCAAGAAGCAGGGCCTGGACATCCGCCTGGGTGCCAAGGTCTCCAAGGCCGAAGTGACCGGCAAGGGCAAGAAGAAGGAAGTCGCCCTGACCTACACCGACGCCGAAGGCGAGAAGTCGCTGGTGGTGGACAAGCTGCTGGTAGCCGTCGGCCGTCGCGCTGCCACCAAGGGCCTGCTGGCCGAAGGTACCGGCGTCAAGATCAACGAGCGTGGCCAGATCGAAGTCGACGCGCACTGCCACACCGGCGTCAACGGCGTCTGGGCGGTCGGTGACTGCGTGCGCGGCCCGATGCTGGCGCACAAGGGCTTCGAGGAAGGCATCGCGGTTGCCGAACTGATCGCCGGCCTGCCGGGCCACGTCAACTTCGACACCATTCCGTGGGTCATCTACACCGAGCCGGAGCTGGCCTGGGTCGGCAAGACCGAGCAGCAGCTGAAGGCCGAGGGCATTCCGTACAAGGCCGGCAGCTTCCCGTTCGCCGCCAACGGCCGTGCCGTGGCGATGATCGAGCCGGCAGGCTTCGTGAAGGTTCTGGCCCACGCCGAAACCGATCGCATCCTGGGCATGCACCTGGTCGGCGCCAATGTGTCCGAGCTGGTGCACGAAGGCGTGCTGACCATGGAGTTCAGCGGTTCGGCCGACGACCTGGCGCGCATCTGCCACGCCCACCCGTCGCTGTCGGAAGTGGTGCACGACGCGGCAATGGCCGTGAGCAAGCGCGCGATCCACAAGGCGAACTGATCCATCTGATGGTGCCGGCCGCTGGCTGGCATCCCCGGATGCTGAAAACCCCGCCTCGGCGGGGTTTTTTGTTGCACGATGACTGCAGCACAAGGGCGGAGCCCATTGGCACTCGGCGCGTGGCAGGCAAGCGGTGTCACCCTCGCCCTCACACGGGCGTCGACCTCCAGTGCTGTAGGCTCAGCCCTGAGGTCGCGTTGCATCGCCAAGCCACGGATGCGCGACAGGTGGTGCTCCCGCACCTGCTCGTGGGGCTGCTCAGACAGTGGAGATCTCCATGGAAAACGAACGAATCGAGACCCGCGGCGAAGATGGCCGAAGAGTGTTGGTATTCAAGTTCTGGCCGCACTTCGACGCAACGATTCTTCCCGGCACAAGCCTGGTCGAAGGCCTGCCGACGTATGCGCTGGCAAACGGCAATTCGGTAACCTTCAACGGCGTGGATTTCGAAATCGCCGCTACCGGCGAAGAGCTGGTCCGGTCGTTGGCCATCAGCCGACCGCCATCGGGCTGAGTCGTTCGTCGTCCGGGTCCTGCCGCACACCGGGACTGCCTGCACCCATCGCGGGTCGCGCATCAACGCTGCGGCGGTGCAGTTTCCCGGTCCGTAGTGTCCGGCTTCGGCGGATCGTCACAGATACGGTGCTGGGCGATCACCTCACCCACCTTCCATTCCTTCACCACCCGGCAGCTCTCCTTGCCGGCGTCCTTGTCGGTCGCCTTGGCTTCCGTCTTGCCGGCAGGGTGCTGACGCTCAAGGTAGGCCGACGGCGGTTGCCTGGCCCAGGCCGGCGCCGCCATCAGCAGCGCCAGCATCGCGATGGGCAGCGGCCTCATGCCGTCACCGCGCCGCGGCCACCGCCCAGCAGGCGTGCCGGCAGCATGAACAGCGCGCGCAGGAAGGCGAACAGCGCCGAGAACGTGATGCCGACCAGGCGGAAGGGCAGGCTCAGCAGCCACACGAACGGCCAGGCCACCAGCGCCAGGATCGCCAACGGCCAGCACAGCACGAACAGCAGGCACCACACACCGAGCGCGAACAAGGTCTTCATCACAGGCTCCCTCGGCGGCACCCCGCCGCCTGTCGTCACCTTGGCGCCCTGCCCCGGCCCGGGCAAACGGTTTGCGATGAAACCCGGCTGGGGGCGACGAAACCGGTGGTGCCGCCGGTTCATTGGGTTGCCGGCCAGCGGCCGGCACTACCAGTCGCGCGCAGCGCGGGTTTTCTGCGATCGCCACGAAGAGCAGCCGAGCGTGGGCTCGGCTCTACAGTACCGGCACGGCCCCCGGACGACCGTGGTTCACCTGGAAGCGCGCGGCCGTGCGAACTTCCGCATCGCGCCGCAGCACGCTGTCGGCGAAGCGCAGTTCCGCGTCCACGGTCTGCCGGTTCAGCTGCAGCTTCCACCAGCCACGCCGGTCGCCATCGAAATAGCGGATGTGCGGATTCTGCGGGATCGACGGGCCGTAGTACGGGCCATACGGCGTGTCATCGCCACCGCTGCTGATCGCCGGGGCGATGAACTCGGTGGCGATCACCGGCGCGTCCGCGGCATCGAAATCCAGCTTCAGGTCATTGACGAACGTGGAGTGCCAGTCGCCGCCCAGCACGATGGCGTTGCCCTGCCCACCGGCCTGCATCGCCTGCAGCAGGCGCTTGCGGGCGGCCGGGTAGCCATCCCAGGCGTCGTTCCAGAAACGCTCGCGCGGCGTGCCCTGCTCCAACCGCAACTGCGCCATCAGCAGCTGCTGCACCACCACGTTCCAGCGTGTTCCCGCCGCGGCCGCCATCGACTGCGCGAACCAGGCCTCCTGCCCCACGCCGAGCATGCTCATGCGCGGGTCCAGCGTCGCCTCGCAGCGCGCCGATTCGCCGACGCCACAGGGATTGGCGGGACGGAACTGACGGCAATCCAGCAGCGTCAGCTGCGCCAGGTCGCCGTAGCGCAGGCGACGGTGCACGCGCAGGCCACCGTTGCCGGTGGGCGTGCTACGCATCGGCAGGTGTTCGTAGAACGCGCGATACGCAGCGGCGCGGCGAACGATGAAGTCCTCGGTCGGCACGTCGCTCTTTTCCGGATGGATCCCGGAATAATCGTTCTGCACTTCGTGGTCGTCCCAGATCACCGCGAAGGCGTGCGCGGCGTGCGCAGCCTGCAGGTCCGGGTCGAGCTTGTACAGCGCGTACTGGTCGCGATAACGCTCCAGGCTGAGGGTTTCACCGCTGAAGCGCTGTGCATCCAGGGTGCTGCCACGCGCGTTCTGCAACGGGCTGTATTCGTACAGGTAGTCACCGGCATGCAGCACCAGATCAACATCGCTGCGGGCGATATCCGCCAGTACCGGGTAGTAGCCGCTGTTCCAGGCCTGGCAGGTGCACAGCGCCAGCCGCAGCTGCTGCAGCTGCGCATCCGGCAGCGGCGCGGTGCGGAAATGCCCGACCGCACTCTCCTCGCCGCCGTCGCAGGCGAATCGATAGTAGTAATCGCGCCCTGGACGCAGGCCGGTCACTTCCACGTGCACCGAATGGGCCAGCTCCGGCACGGCCGCCGCCACGCCACGCTGCACCAGCCGGCGCATCGACGGATCTTCGGCAACGAACCAACGCACCGGGATCGCCCGCGACGGCATGCCACCGCCGTTGAGGGGATCCGGTGCAAGACGCGTCCACAGCACCGCGCCCTGCGGATCCGGATCACCTGCGGCGATGCCGAGGGTGAACGGATCGCGCCCCAGTCGCGGCCGCGGACCGGTGGCGGCGACGCCGGGCATGGCCGCCAGTGCGATCGCCGCTCCGGTCCCCTGCCAGGCCAGGCGCAGCAGACGACGGCGGGTTTCCGGATCGGCGATGTGCTTCATCAGAAGCGCACGGTTGCGGTGGCCATCACCTGCCGCGGCGCACCGACCTGCATGGTCGCCAGGCTGCGGGTGGGATCAGCGGCGTAGGTACCGTTGGTGTTGATGGTTGCCAGATACTGCTTGTCGGCCAGGTTGGTCAGGTTCAGTGCCAGGGTCAGGTTCTGCGCCGGGCCGAGCTTGCCCATGTCATAGGCCACCGACGCATTGATCAGCCAGTAGCTCGGCACGGAGACGTCATTGGTGTAGGTCACGTAGCGCTTGCCGACGTGGTTGGCGGCCAGGCGCAGGTCCCACGGGCCCGGCGTCCACGCCAGGGTGCTGGCGAACATCCATTCCGGCGTGTCGACCGTCTTCTTGCCGCGGGTCGGCACCACGCCGTTGTTGACGTAGTCGTTGTCGTAGCTGCTGTCATTCCACGACAGCGCATTGGACCAGCTCAGGTCGCGCATCGGCTTCAGCTGCAGGGTCGCCTCGGCACCGCGGCTGGTTACCGAACCCACGTTGGAATACAGCGCCGGGCAACCCAGGATGCCAACGCACTGGGCGATGGCCAGCAGGCGGTTGTCGAACTTGACGTCGTACACCGCGACCGAGGCTTCATAGCCCTGGCCGTAGCCGCGCCAGCCCAGTTCGATGGTGCGCGACTGTTCCGGCTTCAGGTCCTTGGCACTGGCATCGAACGCCACCTGCGGGACATTGAACGGACTGCCCACGCCCAGCGCATAGGCCGCGATGTTCTTCGCATAGGAACCGAAGATTTCATTGCGCTCGTCCAGCTTGAAGTTGAAGCCGGCCTGCGGCAGCAGCCCCTTCTTCGCGGTCAGGCTGCTGTTGCTGGCATAGCTGCCCAGCGGCGTGCGCACGCTGGTGCGGGTGTTGGGCGACTTGGCGCCGACGTCGATGGTCAGGCGGTCATCGAACAGGCGGAAGCGGTCCTGCACGTAGAACTGGCGGGTGATGGTGGTGTAGCGCTGGTGCCACACGCGCTGGTCCGGGTTGCGCAGGAAGAAGTCGTCGGTGATCGGCCCATCGATGTAGTAGAAGTTGCGCTGCACGCTGTGGCCGTTGTCTTCGTACCACAGGCCCGCTTCCAGCTCGTGGCCACCCACGTTCCAGGTGAACGCCGAGGTCACGCCGGTGCGGTCGATCGCATATTCGGTGGTGCGGATCGAGATCGGAATCTCGCGGCTGGTGCCCGGGTTGGACGGATTGGACGGGCTGAACCAGTGGCCCTGGCCGCGGTTGCTGTGGTTGTAGACGTTGACCTTCAGGCGCATCGTCTCGTTGAGGCCGAAGTCACCGGCGATGCTGGAGACATCATCGTTGCGCAGGCCGTGACCCGAGTAATACGCATCCCACGGGCTGTTGACGCCGCCGCTGTACTGGCCACGCGCAGCGGCCAGGGCACGGTTCCAGTCCGGCGCATAGTTGTCCCAGTTCCAGCCCAGGCGATCGATCATCTCCAGCGACAGGTCCTGGTAATCGGCCTCAACCCGGCGCGAGGCGTTGAACAGCGCGGTGATGCGGCTGTCGACGCCGAAGTTGTAGGTCGCCTTGCCGTTGAACTGCTTGAGTTCATGCGAGCCCTTGCCCTTCCACTTGTCGCTCTCCGAATACGCACCGGACAGGTAGGCGGCGAAGCCCTGGTGTTCGCCGGTTTCCAGGCGGGCATAGCTGCGGCGTGCGCTGTCACTGCCCAGGCTCTGCGCCAGCACGACGCCGTACTCGGTGGAGGGATCGATGGAATAGAACTGGAACACGCCGCCCAGGTTGCTGGTCGACGGCGTACCCAGCGCGCCGATGCCGGTGGAGACCTCGGCACCGCCCAGGTTCTCGCTGATCACCGCGCGGCTGATGTGCAGGCCGTTGCTGTTGCCATAACTCATGTTGCCCAGCGGGATGCCATCGAGCGTGTAGCCCAGGCGGTTCTGGTTGAAGCCGCGCAGGCTGATGCTGGTGGACCACTCGTAGGCACCGGTGGCGTCGGCCGATTCGAAATGCACGCCCGGCTTGCTGGCCAGCAGCTTCAGTGGGTTGGCGCCGGGTGGCAGCACCTTCATGTCCTCGGCGGTCACGCGCTGGACCTGGCGCGCCTCGCCCCGGCCGATCACCGAGACCGAATCCAGGGTAGTGGCCGACTGTGCGTCGACGGCAGGAGCGGTTTCAGCGGCGGCCAGCGAAGGCAGTGAGGCACAGACCAGCAGGGCCAGCAGATTGCGGCGAAGCGGAGCATGGCAAGACATGGGGATTCCTTGGGCGCGCTGGACGCCGAAGGGCGGCGTCAAAAGGGCAGCAGCGGCGGAATCGTAGAAGCGTTGCGTTACATGTCATTTACACGCCACATACGGATTTTTGGCGATCCGGATGGATTACATGACGTCGCGCGCCCGAACGGAAAGAGCCGAGCATGGGCTTGGCTCTACAGGGCACGCCGGAATCATCGGTTATTCGAACGAACCGACCGAGTCGTGGGCCAGGTTGTCGAAACGGGTGTACTCGCCGAAGAACTTCAGTTTGCACGAGCCGGTGGGGCCACCACGGTGCTTGCCGATGATGATCTCGGCCAGGCCCTTGTCCGGCGAATTTTCCTTGTTGTAGTAATCGTCGCGGTAGATGAAGACGATCATGTCCGCATCCTGCTCGATTGCGCCCGATTCGCGAAGGTCGGCCATCACCGGGCGCTTGTCGGTACGCGTTTCCAGCGAGCGGTTGAGCTGGGACAGCGCGATGACCGGCACGTGCAGTTCCTTGGCCAGGCCCTTCAACGAACGCGAGATCTCGGAAATTTCGGTCGCGCGGTTTTCGCTGTTGCCCGGCACGCTCATCAGCTGCAGGTAGTCGATCACGATCAGGCCCAGGTCGTGCTCGCGCTTGAGGCGGCGGCACTTGGAACGCAGGATCTCCGGCGACACGCCCGGCGTATCGTCGATGAAGATCTTGGTTTCCTTCAGCATCTTGATCGCACCGGTCACCCGGCTCCAGTCCTCGTCCTCCAGCTGGCCGGTACGCAGGCGCTGCGCGTTGATGCGGCCATTGGAGGAGATCAGGCGCATCGCCAGCTGCGATGCGGACATTTCCATCGAGAACACCGCCACGCCCTTCTTCGACTTGATCGCCGCGTACTCGGCGATGTTCAGGGCGAAGGTGGTCTTGCCCATCGCAGGACGCGCGGCAAGGATGATCAGGTCGGTCGGCTGCAGGCCGGCGGTCATCGCATCGAAATCGGTGTAGCCGGTCGGCAGGCCGGTGATGTTGCCGCCATTCTCGAAGCGGTTGCGCAGCTCTTCGAACGCGTCCTTCAACGCACCGGGCATGGCCACGAAGTCGGTACGGCCGCGCGCGCCCTGTTCGGCAATGGCGAACACGCTCTTTTCCGCAGCGGACAGCAGCTCGCTGCTGTCGCGGCCCTCGGGCTGGAAACCATCGTTGACGATGTCGGTGCCGACCTGGATCAGCTGCCGCAGCACCGCCTTGTCGCGCACGATCTCCGCATAGGCCACGATGTTGGCCGCCGACGGCGTGGTGCTGGCCAGTTCGATCAGATAGGCGCCATCGCCCACCAGCTCCATCTTGCCCTGCGATTCGAACCACTCGCCCAGGGTCACCGCATCGAACGGGCGCTCGCGCTCGGACAGCTCGCGGATCGCCCGGTAGATCATCTGGTGGTCGCGGCGGTAGAAGTCACCCTCGGTCAGCTGGTCGTTGACCCGGTCGTAGGCGTCCGGTGCCAGCATCAGGCCGCCCAGCACCGCCTGTTCGGCCTCCACCGAGTGCGGCGGCACGCGCAACTGGTCGATACGCGATTCATCGCGATCGCGATCGAAGCCTTCGCCGCGCTCTCTGCGGTTGGAACGGAAGCCGGAACGGGCGGACATGCTGCGGTGTTTCCTGCGAAAGGGGCCAGACCAGTGTAGGCATGCGCCGACCCCGGCGGCCATGGACAAATCTGTGGATAAGCCGTGGAAGAACGGGGGATATCCGCCTGAGCCTGTCCAGACTGGCGCGGAGGCGTCGCATTGCCTGCGACGGGCGTCGTTGCGACGCCCGCAGCGGAGCATTATCGCAGATGGCGACCGCGGCCGCTGGCGTCAATCGCCCTTGGCATGTACCGCGATCAGCGCCAGGAACCGGTCCACATAGCCCTGCAGGAATTTCTGCGTGCCCTCATTGTGGATCGTGCCGTCGGCATCGATCAGGCCATCCTTGAAGTGGATGAACGCCTCGGGCTGGCCAAGCACGTGCATGTCCAGGAAGGCCAGGCTGTTGCGCAGGTGCTGCTGGGCCACCGCCGTGCCGATCTGGCCGATGGAGGCGCCGATCACTGCCGCTGGCTTGCCGGCGAAGGCGCTGTCGCCGTAGGGGCGCGAGCCGATGTCGATCGCATTCTTCAACACACCGGGCACGGAACGGTTGTACTCAGGGGTAACGAACAGCACGGCGTCGGCGGCACGCACCTGGTCTTTCAGGCGCGTGCCCTGCGCCGGGTAGCTGGCGTCGAAATCCTGGTCGTACAGCGGCAGGTCGCCGATCTGCACGTACTGGAAGCGCGCCTTGTCACCGGCCAGCTTCTCCAGCGCGTGCGCCAGCTTGCGGTTGCAGGACTCTTTGCGCAGGCTGCCGACGAAAACGGCAATGGTGGGGACGGACATCAGGACATACTCCTCACGGTGCGGAAGAGCCAGCCTAGCGGCCGCGCCCTTCCCCACCGGTGAAGATCAGCCGCGCTGTACGCCTGCGCGCACCTGCCGCCAATGGTCCTGCCAGGCCTGGAACATCAGCACGTTCCACAGGTGCGTGTGCCACTTGCGCTGGCCACCCAGGAACTGCTGCCACAGCGGCTGCACGGCCGCAGCCGACAGCACGCCCTCGCGTTCCAGCCGCGCCGGCTGCAGCAGCTCGTCCGCCCAGGGCTTCAGATCGCCCTTCAGCCAATCACTGACCGGCGCGCCGAATCCCCGCTTGGGCCGGTGCACCATCGACTGCGGCACGTACCGCCCCAGCACGCGCTTGAGCAGCACCTTGCTGGTCGATTCACTGCGCTTGAAGCCCAGCGGCAGCGACCACGCGAATTCGGCCACGCGCCAGTCCAGCAAGGGCGCGCGCGCCTCCAGGCTGACCGCCATCGAGGTACGGTCGACCTTGCACAGCAGGTCGTCGGGCAGATAGCTGACGAAGTCGGCCAGCATCATCGCGTCGGCCGGCGTACCGGCACCATGCAGCGGATCGGCCAGATCGTAGAAGCTGCCCGCCTCGCGTGCACCGATCACCGCCGCCGCCGGATCGCGCCAGCGCGAAATGCGGTTGCGATACACATCGCCGATGCCGCGCGCGCCGGTTTCGGCCAGCAACGCGGCCAACCCGCCGGTGCGCGACGCTTCACCCTGCTGGTGTGCACGCGCGCCCATCCAGCGCCGCAGCGGCGCTGGCACCCGTCCCAGCATCTGCCAGTTGCGCAGCGCGCGTACATAGCGGGTATAGCCGAAAAACAGTTCATCGCCACCGTCACCGGACAACGCGACGGTCACGCCCTGCCGGGCGAGGCGGGCGACCAGCGCGGTCGGCACCTGCGAGGCATCGGCAAAGGGTTCATCGAACATTGCCGGCAGCTGCGGTACCACCGCCAGCGCATCAGCGCCGCTGACGTACAGTTCGGTGTGATCGCAACCAAGGTGAGTAGCCACTTCCCTGGCCAACGGCGCCTCGTCATGGTGGGAGCCGCTGAAGCCGATGCTGAAGCTGTGCACCGGCTGCCCGCTCTGCGCCTGCATCAGCGCCGCCACCAGCGACGAATCGGTGCCGCCGGACAGGAACACGCCCACCGGCACGTCGGCCACCATGCGCAGCGCCACCGCATCCCGCAGCAGGTCATCCAGCTGCTCTTCGGCCTCCTCGATGCGGCCCTGGAACGGTGCGGCCAGTGCGGCCTGCATGCGCGCACGCGCGTCCCAGTACGGACGCTGTGCCTGCTCTGGGCGATGGGCGCTGGCCCCTGCCGCCACCGCCGCCGCATCTAGCCGCAGCACGCGGCCGGGCATCAGCTTGTAGCAGCGCTGGTGGATGCTGTGCGGTGCGGGGATGTAGTCCAGCCGCAGCAGCAGCGTCAGCGCATCGCGGTCGATATCGTTGTCGAAATCCGGGTGCTGCCACAGCGCCTTCAGCTCGGAGCCGAACACCAGCGCGTCACCAGCCCAGCCGTAGTACAGCGGCTTCTTGCCGACCCGGTCGCGGGCCAGCCACAGGCACTGTTCCTGGCGGTCCCACAAGGCAATGGCGAACATGCCGTTGGCGCGCTGCAGGGTGTCCTCGACGCCCCACTGCAGGATCGCGGCCAGCAGCACCTCGGTATCGGAATGGCCACGGAACGCATGGCCGAGCGGCTCCAGTTCCGCGCGCAGCTCGGCGAAGTTGTAAACCTCGCCGTTGTAGGCCATCACATAGCGGCCGTCGGCCGAGGCCATCGGCTGGTGGCCCAGCGGTGAAAGATCGAGGATGCTCAGGCGCCGGTGGGCCAGGGCGATGCCGGCGGCGGCATCGACCCAGGTACCGCCGTCATCCGGCCCGCGATGGTGCAGCGCCTGGCCCATGGCCAGCGCCTGCGCCTGCAGGACCTCGGCCGGCGTCTGAGCCGCCGGCAACAACATTCCCGCCAATCCACACATGCATCAGGGTTCCTGCGCCAGGTCGAGGGCGGCGCCAATCACTGCATTGTCGCTTGGAAGCCCGAACATTGCTGCCCCCGCCAGCGGCGTATAGGTATCGGCACCACAGACCCGGCGCACCGGCAGGTGGCCATGGCCGGCCTCGACCAGCGCGGTGATCACGCCCTCGCCGACGCCCCCGCTCTGCCGCCCCTCGTCCAGCACCAGCACCCGTTGCGCGGTGGCGGCCTGGGCGCCGATGAAGGCGGCATTCAACGGCACCAGCCAGCGCAGGTCGACCACCCGCACCTGCCAGCCCAGCTTCTGCTCGATAGCGGTCGCTGCGCGCAGCGCCATCGGCACACCGTTGCCGTAGGTGAAGATCACCAGATCGGTGGCATCCGGCGCGTACACCCTGCCCTCGCCCAGCACCAGCGCCTGCCCGGGTGCGGGGTAGTCGAACAACCACTGGCCATCGCCGGCCGCGTGCAGATCCTTGGTCATGTACAGGGCAATCGGTTCCAGGAACACCGCCACCCGGCCATCCACGCGGGCCAATGCCGCCAATGTGCGCAGCATCATCACCGCATCATCGCCACGCGACGGACAGCCCACCACCAGCCCCGGGATGTCACGCAGCGCCGTGATCGAGTTGTCGTTGTGGAAATGGCCGCCGAACCCCTTCTGGTAGCCCAGCCCGGCCACCCGCACCAGCATCGGGTTGCGGAACTGGTCATTGGAGAAGAACTGCAGCGAACAGGCCTCGCCGCGCAGCTGGTCGATGGCGTTGTGCAGGTAGGCCAGGTACTGGATTTCCGGAATCGGCAACATGCCCATGTTGGCCAGACCCTGGGCCATGCCCAGGATCATGGTCTCGTCCAGCAGCGTGTTGAATACCCGGCGCGGGCCGAAGCGGCGCAGCAGGTCGCGCGTCACCGTGTAGACGCCGCCTTTCTGCGCGACGTCCTCGCCAAACAGCAGCGCCTGCGGATACTTGCCCAGCAGTTCCTGCAGCCCGTGGTTGATCTGGATCGCCAGGTGCCGCGGCGGTTGCCGTTCGGGCAGCGCGTCGGCACCGCCGTACAGCGCCTGCCGGGCCTCGACGGGCGCCACGCGCTCGGCCTCGGCCTGTACCGCTGCCGGCGTATAGGGTGCCAACGGCGTGATCACTTCCTGCAATGTCTGCAGCTTCGGACGCGTATCGGCATCGATAGCAGCGGCCATGCAGCGCGCGCGCAGGGTTTCATAGGCGGCTTCCACACCCGCCGCATCCATCCAGCCCGATTCCAGAGCGATCTGCGCCGAGCGCAGCAGCGGGTCCTGCGCCTCGGCCGTGCACAGTTCCGCCAGCGCACGCCATTCCACTTCGAAGTCGGTGCCGGCGTGGCCCATCAACCGCGTGGTCCGCAGGTGCAGGAAGGTGGGCCGACGCATGCGCCGGCAATGCTCGACCGCCGCCTGCACCTGCGCGTGCCCGGCCGCCAGGTCCAGGCCATCGGCGAAGAAATAGTCCAGGCCCGGTTGCCGGCTGAAACGCTCTGCGATCCATCCTTCAGGCGTCTTCACCGAAATGCCGAGGCCGTTGTCCTCGCACACGAACAGGATCGGCACTGGCAGCTTCTGGTAGGCCGACCACATCGCGGTATTGAACGCGGTCTGCGCGGTGGCATGGTTGGCCGAGGCATCGCCGAAGGAGCACATCACGATGCTGTCGGCCGGAATCGGCAGTGGCTGGCTCAGGCGCCTGCCACTTTCGATCGCCAGCGCGGTACCGAGCGCCTTGGGCAGGTGCGATGCGATGGTCGAGGTCTGCGGCAGCACCCACAGCGGCTTGCTGCCCCACACTTTGTGACGGCCGCCACTGGCCGGATCGTCGGCACTGGCGGCGAAGGACAGCGCGGCGTCGCGCACGGGATCCATGCCGGGCACCAGCCGAGCGCGCTCGGCCATGAAGGCGCCGGAACGGTAGTGCAGGAAGGCGGGATCGGTGTGCCGGCAGGCGCGCGCAAGCAGCGCGTTGCCTTCGTGACCGGACGAGCCGATGGTGTAGAAGACCTTGTTCTGCACGCGCAGCACGCGCGCCATCAGGTCCAGCTGGCGACTGAGCAGCTGCGCTTCGAACAGTTCGCAGAAGGCGGCGGCCGTCAGGGTGCTGCCCGGCAGGATCGGCGCATCCGGCGCCGGGCGCGGTCGCGGCATGCCGCGCCAGGCGCGCACGGCCTCGAGGAAATTGACGTCACAGACTTCGGCGCGGTTGAGACCGCGCATGCGTGCGGGAATGGGATCTGGAACCACAGCGAACATCGAACACCCTCCGTGCCGTTGTTGCGAACCGTGGCGCCAGGCCTGCACGACCCTTCCGCCGGTCGCGCACGCCCGACGCTGCAGGGGAATCAATCCGGTGCGTTGAACCGCGCGCGCACCTCGGCGGTCACCGCAGGCATGGCCACGAAGCGAGGCTGCGCGCGCACCCGCTGCAACCAGGCCCGCACCTGCGGGAATGCATCCAGCGCGATGCCACCGTCGGCGGCGACATCGGAATAGGCGAACAGGGCGATATCGGCGATACCGTAGTCGGCGCCGGTGAACCACTGCGCCTGCTGCAGATGCTGTTCCATCACCGCCAGCGCGCTGGCAGCGCGCTCATGCAGGCACGGCAGTTCAGCACGGCGTGGTGAGTCGGAAGGTGTCCAACCGCGGATGAAGCGCGCCACCGCCACGCAGGGCTCATGCGTGTACTGCTCGAAGAACATCCAGCTCAATGCCTGCGCACGCTGCCAACCGTCGGCCGGAAGATACGGCGTGCCCTCGGCCAGCCAGAACAGGATCGCATTGGATTCGGTCAGCACGCGGCCGTCGTCGCGCACGATCAACGGCACCTTGGCGTTGGGGTTGAGAGCGAGAAATTCCGCGCTATGGGTCTGGCCGTGGGCACTGTCCACCTCCACCCAACGGTAGCGGCTGCCCAGCTGTTCCAGCAGCAGGCGCACCTTGTGGCAATTGCCCGAGACCGACATGCCATGCACCGTCAACGGAATGCGCTCTTCCACCATTGCCTGCTCCAGTGAGGTTCCGGCCTGCAGCCGGCTGCCCGCAGTCTGGCAAGCAGCCTGGCGATTGCCAAGCGCGGGTGCAGCATGGCGGGCGATGCATCCTGTAGATTCCGAGCCCATGCTCGGCTGCTGCTCGCCAAATGCAGTCGAGCATCGGCTCGTCTCTACAACGGCGAACGGCGCTGTCGCCACTGCTCGCGCGATTGCCCCCAGATTTCCAACGGCTTGCCTTCATACGGCGGTGGCAACTGCCCCATGCGCAACAGCGTGCTGCCCAGCTTGCGCGCAACCGCTTTCGAGTTCTCGTTGTCTTCGGCGATGGTGTGGATCACCTCGTCCCAGCCCAACGTATCGAACGCCCAGTCGATGGCGGCGATCGCCGCCTCCGGTGCGTAGCCCTTGCCCCAGCTGGCACGGCGGATGCTCCAGCCGACCTCGGTACCGGGCCAGTCCTGCGGCTGCCACGGTCCCATGCGGCCGATCCATTCACCGCTGGATTTCTCGATCACGCTGAACATCGAGAAGCCGAACAACTGCCATGCGCCGGCCAGGCTGCAGAAGCCGCGCCATGCCACCGAGGGTGCCTGCACGCCACCCAGCGTGCGCATCACCTCTTCGTCGGCACAGAACGCCTGATAGGGTGCGTAGTCCTGCCGCTGCGGCGGGCGCAGGATCAGGCGTTCGGTTTCGATGCGCAGGTCGAAGATGCTCATGGGGTCATGGTAGATCCACGCCACGCGTGGATGAACCCCATCCCTGCAAAAAAAACAGGCCGGCAAAAGCCGGCCTGTTCGATGCTGCGTCGTAGCCTGGGATTACTGGCGGTTGGCCGTCGAATCCGCGGCGGCGGCGGTCTGGGTGACCAGCTGCCCATCCACCACCGGCAGGCGATCGCTGGCCGGCTTGTCGTCCAGGCGCACGGTCTTCTCTGCACCGTCGTAGCGGTAGGTCACGTTGTAGCCCTTGACCACATCGCTGGTGCCCATGGCAATGCGGTTGCCCGGCTTGCTGCCCATGCGCATGGTGCCGGTGGTGCCGTCTTCATTACGGTAGGTCACGTTGTAGCCGGTGACACGGCTCGACTCGGAAGTCGCCGTTTCGGTGTGGCACTGGCGCTCGGTGCGATTGACCACGCGGCCACCCACGTGGCGCTTGTCGACCTGGTTGCCGATGAAGCCACCGGCCACGGCACCGGCGGCAGTTGCAGCCTTCTTGCCGTTGCCGCCGCCCACCTGGTTGCCCAGCAGGCCGCCGACCACTGCACCGACCACGGTGCCACCGACGTTGCCATCACGCTCGGGCAGGCGCTCCTGCACCACCACGTCCTGACAGACCTCATGCGGGGTCTGGGTAGTGGACGTCTCGCGCACCGGATCGGTGCCGATCACGGTGGCATAGGCCTTCTGCTTCTCGGTGATCGGATCGACCTTCAGCACATCGGCGTATTCCAGGCCACGCGGCGCAGTGGCGTCCACTGCGTCGCCACGCGCGCCATCGTCGGTGGCATTGCCATCGACCAGACGCGATTCACTCGGGTTTCCGGCGCTCAGCTGCTCAGGCGACTTGTCGCCACTCTTCATGAAGGCGGCGGTTGCGATACCACCGACCAGCAGCGCGCCCGCTGCGACCAGGACAGTTGTAGTTGTGCTTTTCATGACCTGCTCCTTGCGGACCGTCCGCAACGTTCTCAGGCCAGATTGCAGCATGCGGTGCCTGAACGGAATCTCCACATTTCCTGCTCACCGCCGTAACCCATTCAGCATCGGGAAATGCTGGGCCCGTGGTAGCGTTTGCACATTCCCCCAGGAGGACCCCGTCATGGCCAACCCGATGCTGCTGCCGGTCCTGCAGTGGGCGCGCCGGCTGCGCTACCCCACCCTGTTCAAGCTGACCGCCGGCCTGTTCGCGCTGACCCTGTTCATCCCCGACCCGATTCCGTTCGTCGACGAACTGATGCTGGGCCTGGGCACCCTGCTGCTGGCCAACTGGAAGAGCCGCAGCGCGACCACGCCACCACCGCTGGAGCAGCGTTGAACCTGCTGGTCGACAGCCACTGCCATCTGGATGCCAGCGAATTCGACGGTGACCGCGAGGCGGTCATCGACCGCGCACGCGCTGCCGGCGTGCAGTGGCAGGTGGTTCCGGCCGTCACTGCGGCCAACTGGCCGAAGCTGCGCGAAGTCTGCCAGCAGGCTACGGGGCTCTACCCCGCCTATGGCCTGCACCCGATGTTCCTGGACCAGCACCGGCCTGAACACCTGCCGCAACTGCGTGCGTGGATCGAGCAGGAGCGACCCTGCGCGATCGGCGAATGCGGGCTGGATTTCTTCGTCGAGGGCCTGGATGCCGAGGCCCAGCAGGCGTATTTCCTCGGCCAGCTGACGCTGGCACGCGAGTTCGATCTGCCGGTGATCGTGCATGCCCGCCGTGCAGTGGATGCGGTGATCGCCGCGATCCGCCGCATCGGTGGCCTGCGCGGAGTGGTGCACAGCTTTTCCGGCAGCCCGGAACAGGCCGCGCAGCTGCACAAGCTGGGATTCCTGCTCGGCCTGGGCGGACCACTGACCTACGAGCGCGCGCAGCGCCTGCAACGGCTTGTCCGCGAGATGCCACTGCAGCAGTTGCTGCTGGAGACCGATGCGCCGGACCAGCCCGACGCGGGGATCCGTGGCCAGCGCAACGAGCCGGCGCGGCTGGCGGTCATTGCCCGCCACATCGCCGCGCTGCGCGGAATGGACATTGAAGACGTGGCGCGGGTCACCACGGACAACGCGCGGCGGCTGTTCAACCTGCCCACCCCGTGAAGGTAGTGCCGGCCGCTGGCCGGCAACCCCGGAACGCTTGAATCAGCGCAGATGCCGGCCAGCGGCCGGCACTACCCGATCACACCCCGGCCTCTGCCTCAACCGCTTCGGCCTTCACCTTCTTCGGCTCCAGCAGCATCTCCAGCGCCTTGCCCACCGCCGCGAACGCGAACGCGCCGGTGATGTGGGTGGCCGCGCCCAGGCCTGCGCCGCAATCCAGCTTCAGGGCCGCATCCGCGCCCAGGTTCGGCCGCAGGCCACAGACGCTGCCGTCGGCCTGTGGATACTTCACGTTCTCCAGCGAATACACCGCCGGCACGCCGAAATAGCGCTTGGCATTCTTCGGGAAGTTGAATTCGCTGCGCAGCTTCTTGCGGATCAGCGCCAGCATCGCGTCGTGCTCGGTGCGCGAGACATCGCGGATACGCACCAAGGTGGGGTCGGTACGGCCGCCGGCCGCGCCAACGGTCAGCAACGGCAGCTTGCGGCGGCGGCACCAGGCGATGGTTTCCACCTTCACCCGGAAGCTGTCGCAGGCATCGATCACCAGGTCGAAACCGCGGTCCAGCAGTTCGGCCATGTTGGCCGGGGTCAGGAACGCCTGCACGGCGTCGACCTCGATCTGCGGATTGATCGCCCGGCAGCGCTCGGCCATGGCTTCGGCCTTGTTGCGCCCGTAGTTGCCCTCCAGCGCCGGCAGCTGCCGGTTGGTGTTGGATACGCAGATGTCATCGGCATCGATCAGGGCCAGATGGCCGACCGCCGAGCGCGCCAGCGCCTCCACCACCCACGAGCCGACGCCGCCCATGCCAACCACGGCGACACGGCTGCCCTGCAGGCGCTCGAGCGCGCCGACGCCATACAGCCGTTCGATGCCGGCGAAGCGTTGTTTGACCTGTTCGTTCATCGGGCTATTTTAGCGTGCAGATCCCCTCACTACTGCACGCCGACACCGAACCCACCGTTGCATGCCCGGAGCGCCCGCCATGAGTGCCAGCCCACCCCGCCGCCCGTCCACCGCCTACCGCTATCTGTTCGTACTCGGTATGGGCCTGCTGATCGGCCTGATTGCCACGGTGATGGTCGGCCGTGCCCTGCAGGCGCGCCGCGATCCGTTTCCGGACAGCCTGATGCAGGTGATGCAGCGGCAGGCGGATCTGCTGCAGCAGGCGCAGCAGCAGAACCGCTGCAGCCTGGCCGACAGCGTCCCGCGCCTGCAGGTGCTGCGACTGCTGTCCAACGACCTGGACCTGGCCTTCCCCGGGTTGAAGGACAGCCGGCAGTTCCAGCAGCACGCCAGCAAGTACCGCGCCGACCTCAATGCGGCCTTGGCCAGCCCTCCCACTGACTGCACCGCGTTGGCGCAGCAGGTGCAGGCCCTGAAGGACGATTGCCGGGCCTGTCATCAGGATTTCCGCTGATTCATCTTCGAGTGGGCGAAGGCCGATGTGGTTGGCGCCTTGTTCACGTTGAAAAGAGGAGGATTCGCTCACCCTGCTGCATGACGCAGTACCACCCAACGCACCCGCCTTCACGGCCAGGAGACGCCCCATGAAGATCCAGCTCATCGCCGCCAGTGTCATCGCAACCCTCGCCCTGGCCGGCTGTGCCACCTCGCCGGGCTATGGCGGTGGTGGTTACAACAACAGCGGCTACAACAACGGCGGCTACGGCAACAACTCCGGTTACAACCAGGGCCGTTGCGCCGACTGCGGCATCGTCACCCGCATCAATGCCGTGCAGTCTGGCCGTACCGCGCCTTCCGCCACCGGCGCGATCCTCGGCGGCATCGTCGGCGCGGTTGCCGGCCATGAGATCTCCGACCACACCGGCGGCAGCCGCGGCAACAAGAACATCGCCGCCGCCGCCGGCGCCGTGGGTGGTGCACTGGCGGGCAATCAGATCCAGAAGAACGTCACCAGCGATACGTATGACATCAGCGTGCGCATGGATGACGGCCGCACCATCGTGGTCAACCAGCGCGACCTCGGCGGCATCCGCGAAAACACCTATGTCCGCGTGGTCAACGGCAAGGTCATCCTGCGCTGAACCGAAGCGGGCCCCGGCCGAACAGAACCGGAGCAACAAAAAAAGGCCCGCTTGCGCGGGCCTTTTTCATGCCGGCAAGCGGCAGGAATTACGCCGGCTGGACCTTGTCGGCCTGCAGGCCCTTCTGGCCCTGCACGACTTCAAAGCTCACAGCCTGGCCTTCCTTGAGGCTCTTGAAGCCCTGGGTCTCGATGGCACGGAAGTGCACGAACACGTCCTCGCCATTCTGCCGGCTGATGAAGCCGAAGCCCTTGGCATCATTGAACCACTTCACGGTACCGTTCTCGCGATCAGCCATCTCACTAACTCCCTTTGACTCTCTACTTGTTGTTGGATACGCCTGTTGGGCGGCTGACAAGCAAGGGGGAAGCGAGGTGCATCGATGCAGCGGATCGGAACGATCTTGCTTCATCAGGCCACGATCCACGGTGACCTTGCCAAGCTCAGCGACTGCAACTTAACCCGACCAAAACGAAAAAGCAACTGGCAAAAACCTTTCACTGTCAACCCCAAAAACACAACCATACTGGACAGCATGGACCTCTCATTCATCTTGTATCTGCTAGCGGTCATTTTTGTCCTGATCGGCATCGCAGGCATCGTCCTGCCGGCCCTGCCGGGCATCCCGCTGGTCTTCGTCGGATTGGTACTTGCTGCGTGGGCAGACGGCTTCGTCCATGTCGGCTGGCCGACCCTGCTGATCCTCGGCGTACTGACTGCGCTGTCGCTGCTGGTCGACGTGCTGGCGACCGTGGTTGGCGCCAAGCGCGTGGGCGCCAGCCGCAAAGCGCTCTGGGGCACGTTCATCGGCAGCATCGTTGGTCTGTTCTTCATGCCGATCGGCCTGTTCGCCGGACCCCTGCTCGGCGCCCTGCTGGGCGAGTACTGGCATACCCGCGAGCTCGGCCGCTCGACCAAGGTCGGGCTGGCCACGTGGCTCGGCATCCTGCTGGGTCTGGCGCTGAAGCTGGCGCTGGTGATCGCGATGCTGGGCCTGTTCGCCTTCGCCTGGTTCCTGTGAGGCAGGCGGCCTTCACGCAGCGCGCACGCACACGCCGGGCATAAACCCGTGGGGCTGGCCGTTACCGGATGCAACCGCCACACTGTCCCTCTTTCCGCATTCATTCCGAAGGGCCTGCTGCAATGACCCTCTCTCCGTTGTTCCCCCGCCTTGCACCGCTGGCGTTGGCCCTGGCCAGCGCGCCAGTGGCAGCGCAGGAATTCGCGCCCAGTGCCGAGGCCTCGCCGGCCGCCTGCGCAGCCATCACCACCGATGCGGCACGTCTGGCCTGCTACGACCGCCAGTTCGGGCGCACGCCGCAGGCCACCGCCGAAGCTGATGCGGCCGCCGAAGCCGCCGCCCAGGCGCGCCGCGAGCAGCGCGACACCACGCGGGTAAGCCAGGGCGAAGAAAAACTGCGCGAACGTGTCAGCGATCTGTTCCGTTCCGAAGCGCCGGACAGCGCACTTGCCAACGCCGGCCGTGGTTCGCTGCTGGACAGCCGCTGGGAACTGGCCGAGGACTCCAAGCTGGGCCCGTTCCAGCTGCGTGCGTACAAGCCCGTGTACCTGCTGCCGGCCTTCTGGACCAGCGATCGCAACACCATGCCGCACTCGCCGAACCCGGCCAACAGCGTGACCACCCCGCAGGTGCTGGACAGTGCCGAGCTGAAATTCCAGATCAGCTTCAAGACCAAGATCGCCGAGAACCTGTTCGGCGACAACGGCGACATCTGGGCCGGCTACACCCAGAGTTCGCGCTGGCAGGCCTACAACGGCGAGGACTCGCGCCCGTTCCGCGAGACCAACTACGAGCCGGAAGTGATGATGGTGTTCCGCAACGGCTACTCGATCGGTGGCTGGCGTGGGCGGATGACCGGCATCAGCCTCAACCACCAGTCCAACGGCCGTGCCGATCCGCTGTCGCGCAGCTGGAACCGGGTGATCCTGAATGTCGGCCTGGACCGCGAGAACTGGGCACTGGTGCTGCGTCCCTGGTACCGCATTCCCGAGACCCGCAGCGACGACAACAACCCGGACATCGAGGACTACATGGGCCGCGGCGACGCGACCCTGACCTGGAACCACAAGGGTCACGAGGTCTCGTTGATGGCGCGTCACTCGTTGCGTACCGGTGACCGCTCGCACGGCGCCCTGCAGCTGGACTACGGCTTCCCGATCAGCAACCTGCTGCGCGGCCATGTGCAGATCTTCGACGGCTATGGCGAAAGCCTGATCGACTACAACCACAAGGCGACCTATGTCGGCGTGGGCGTGTCGCTGCTGGAATGGTTCTGATGGAGGTGACCATCTGGCATAACCCCGCGTGCAGCAACTCGCGCGGGGCGCTCAAACTGATCCGCGACGCGGGTGTCGAACCGGTGGTGATCGAGTATCTGGGCAACCCACCCGACGTGGCCACGCTGCGCCAGGTGCTGGCCGAATCCGGCCTGACAGCGACCGAACTGGTGCGCAGCAAGGAACCCGAGTTCGCCGCACTGGGCCTGCAGGGAAGCGACGACGACGCCCTGCTGGCCGCGATGGCCACCCACCCACGGCTGATCAACCGCCCGGTAGTACGCACCACCAAGGGCACCCGCCTGTGCCGGCCCCCGGAAACGGTGCTGGAGATCCTGTAACCCGCCCCGCTTTGGTAGAGCCGAGCCATGCTCGGCTGCGATCCGCGTGCTAAATGCAGCCGAGCATGGCTCGGCTCTACAGAACGATTTACCGCCAGTCGGTGATGCCTTCGCGGCGATAGACCTCGGCGAACGCCGGGCGCGCCTTCAGGCGGTCCGCATACGCCTTCAACACCGGCCAGTGGTCGCTGGGCGTGGGCATGTTGCGTGACCAGCGCATCAACATCACCAGCATGAAATCGACCACGCTCGGCGCATCGCCGAGCAGGTAGGGGCCGCCGTCCTGCAGGTGCGTGGCAACGTGCTGCCACGCCGCTTCCAGTTGCTGCCGCGCCATCGCACGCACGGCCTCCATGCACTCGCCACCCGCCGCTTCGTGCGCGTAGAACCAGGCGCGGTACGCCGGCTGCACGGTGTTGGCACACCAGAACATCCAACGATAGGCCTCGCCGCGTGCCGGCGTGCCGACGGCAGGCAACAACCCCGCCTGCGGATGACGGTCTGCCAGATACAGCGCGATCGCGGCCGCCTCGGTCAGCACCTGGCCGTCGATCAGCAGGGTCGGCACCTTGCCGGCCGGATTCAGGGCCAGGTAGTCGGCCGACTTGTGCTCGCGCGTGTCGAAATCGAGCAGCACCAGTTCGTGCTCGATACCCAGCTCGATCAGCAGCCAGTGCACCACCAGCGAGGCGGTGCTGGTGGAACCATACAAGGTGGTGCGCATATGACCGGTCCTGTGCGGGGAACGGCTGATTATGCGCGCTGTCACCGGCGTGGTCAGCCGCAGCTGCTCATGCAGGTATCACGACGCTCGCCGCAGCCCATCATCGGCGCCCGCAGCGTGCAGTCGTGCGCTTTCAATTCGCAGGAACGTCGCAGTTCCGGATGCTCGATGTCCTTGCAGCGCTTGTCCGGCGTTGGTGCCACCTGCTGCTCGCAACTGGACTGGCGGCTGCCGATCCCCTGGTCCTCGGCCATGCAGCTGCGATAGCTGGCCTGGCATTGCATCTGGCACTGGGCACCGGCGCTGAAGCCGCCCCCACCGTCATACGACAAAGACGATGTACTGCATCCGGCAAGAACCAGCAGGCCGACAAAGCAAAGGCTGCGCAACAGGTTCACAGGACACTCCTTGTTCAATAGACCGGAAGACTGCCGGAAGAACGGGTTTCGCTCACCGATCCGCCGCAATCGAGCACACACTGGGCCCGGGTCGCATCACAGGCGCGCGTATCGGCTGCAACGGCGCAGTACGCGCCGGCGCCACGTGCGCCCTCGCAACGATGCCGCATCTTTTCGTCAGCGATATCGCTGCACTTGTCGATGACACGTGCTTTGTCCGCCTGACAGCCCTGCTGCGCCGTTTCGGCCATCGAGCGCGCCTGACCCGCACATTGCAGATGCCGCTGTGCGCACCCTGCCGCACACACGCGGCCTGCCTCGCTGGTGGGTTGCTCCACGTAGTACTGCGGCGCGCAGCCCGCCAGCAACAGGGTGGCAACTACAACAAGAACTGCACTTGTTCCTTGACGCACAAGCAGCTTCCCTTCCGTGGCAACGCGCACACCCTAGCAAAGCAGCGCATGCGCATGCGTTAAACGAAAAACGGCGCCACCAGGGCGCCGTTCTGCAATCGGACAGGCGTGGATGTCGCCGCGCCGATCACTCCACCACGACAGGAATCTTGCCGATGCGGGCCTGCCATTCGCGCGGGCCGGTCTTGTGCACCGACTCGCCGGTGGAATCGACGGCCACGGTCACCGGCATGTCTTCCACGGTGAACTCGTAGATCGCTTCCATGCCCAGGTCGGCGAAGCCGACGACCTTGGCCGCCTTGATCGCCTTGGACACCAGGTAGGCCGAACCACCGACGGCCATCAGGTAGGCCGACTTGTGCTTCTTGATCGCTTCGATCGCGGCCGGGCCGCGCTCGGCCTTACCGACCATGCCCAGCAGGCCGGTTTCGCTCAGCACCTGTTCGGTGAACTTGTCCATGCGGGTGGCGGTGGTCGGACCGGCCGGGCCCACCACTTCGTCGCGCACCGGATCGACCGGACCGACGTAGTAGATGAAGCGACCCTTGAGATCGACCGGCAGCTGCTCGCCCTTGTTGAGCATGTCGACCATGCGCTTGTGCGCGGCGTCGCGGCCGGTCAGCAGCTTGCCGTTGAGCAGCAGGGTCTGGCCCGGCTTCCAGTTGGCCACGTCTTCCGGGGTGATCGTGTCCAGGTCCACGCGGGTGCCCTTGGAGGCGTCATAGGTCAGCTTCGGCCAGTCTTCCAGCGACGGCGGGTCCAGCATCACCGGGCCACTGCCGTCCAGCGTGAAGTGCGCGTGGCGGGTGGCGGCGCAGTTCGGAATCAACGCCACCGGCAGGTTGGCCGCGTGGGTCGGGTAGTCATTGATCTTGATGTCGAGCACCGTGGTCAAACCACCCAGGCCCTGCGCACCGATGCCCAGCGCGTTGACCTTCTCGTACAGCTCCAGGCGCAGCTCTTCGATGCGGTTGGACGCACCGCGGGCCTGCAGCTCGGTGATATCGATCGGCTCCATCAGCGCTTCCTTGGCCAGCAGCATCGCCTTCTCGGCGGTGCCACCGATGCCGATGCCGAGCATGCCCGGCGGGCACCAGCCTGCGCCCATGGTCGGCACGGTTTTCAGCACCCAGTCGACGATCGAGTCGGACGGGTTGAGCATGGCGAACTTGGTCTTGGCTTCCGAACCACCGCCCTTGGCGGCGACGATCACCTCGACGGTGTTGCCCGGCACCACCTTGACGTTGACCACGCCGGGGGTGTTGTCCTTGGTGTTGATGCGCTTGCCGGCCGGATCGGCCAGCACCGAAGCGCGCAGCTTGTTGTCTGGGTACAGGTAGGCGCGACGGATGCCCTCGTTGGCCATGTCCTCCACGCCCATGGTGGCGTCATCCCAGCGCACGTCCATGCCGATTTCCAGGAACACAGTGACGATGCCGGTGTCCTGGCAGATCGGCCGGTGGCCTTCGGCGCACATCCGCGAGTTGATCAGGATCTGCGCGATCGCCTCCTTCGCTGCCGGCGACTCCTCGCGCTCGTAGGCGGCGGCAAGGTTCTTGATGTAGTCGACCGGGTGGTAGTACGAGATGTACTGCAGCGCGTCGGCGACGGACTGGATGAGGTCTTCCTGCTTGATCGATGTCACGGATTGCTCGCTTGCTGAAGGCTGGCGGGGGTAATCCGCCCATTTTACCCCCTCCCTCGGCCGCGGGGTGGCAGTGCCGGCCGCCGGCCGGCAAGATCTGAGCCCTGCCCTCTGTCACACCCGCGCCTGCCCCGGCGTCCTTGCCCATATGAACGCCGAAACCGCCTTCCATACCCACCGCCCGCGCCTGATGGCGCTGGCCTACCGCCTGCTGGGCAGCCGCACCGACGCCGAAGACGTGGTCCAGGATGCCTGGCTGCGCTGGTCAGGCACCGATACGGCGGCCATCGTCGACCCCGAGGCCTGGCTGGTGACCACCACCACCCGCCTGGGCCTGGACCGGCTGCGCACGGCCAAGCGCGAACGCGCGCACTACGTGGGCCCGTGGCTGGCTGAACCTCTGGCGATCACCCTCGAACCTGATCCGGCGCCCGGCCCGGCGCAGCTGCACGCGCTGGCCGACGATGTCTCGGTGGCCTTCCTGACCCTGCTCGAGCAGCTCGGCCCGGAAGAGCGCGCCGCGTTCCTGCTGAAGGAAGCCTTCGACCATGACTACCGCGAAATCGCCGATCTGATCGGCCACAGCGAGGCCAACTGCCGGCAGCTGGTGCACCGTGCCCGGCAGCGCCTGCAGGCGGGGCGGCCACGCTTCAACGCCGACGCCAGCCAGCACCGGCAACTGTTGGCGCGCTTCATGGATGCCTCCCAGCGCGGTGACAGCGAAGCGATCCAGGCGCTGCTGCATGCCAATGCGCTGCTGGTCTCCGATGGCGGTGGCGTGGTTACCGCGGCGGTGCGTCCGCTGCTGGGCGCCGAGCGCATTGGCCGCCTGTACTGGGCGATCGCCCGCCGCGGCGCAGCGCATCCGGCACAGCTCGGCTACGTCAACGGCGAGCCGGCGATCCTGCGTTTCGAAGGTGACCACCTGCACTCGATCACAACCATCGAGGTGGTCGATGGCCGCATCGCCAATCTCTACAGCGTGCTGAATCCGGAAAAGCTGCCTGCGGTTGTCACGCGCGCCGACACTGCGGCGTCCTTGTAACGAAAGGCGGCCATGGTGGTCGCCGTGGAGCTGAAGATGTCCAACCATGCCTCTCCCCGCGTTCCTTACACCCGCCTCGCAGCCGAAGCCTTCAAGGGTCTGCTGGCCACCAGCAAGGCGGTGCATGACAGTTCGATCGATCCGACCCTGATGGAACTGGTGTTCCTGCGCGTCTCGCAGCTCAACGGCTGCGGCTACTGCATGGATATGCATGCCACCACGCTGCGCAAGGGCGGCATCGAACCGCGCAAGCTGGATACGCTGCCTGCCTGGCACGAAAGCCGCTTCTTCGACGACCGCGAGCGCGCGGCGCTGGGCTGGGCCGAGGCGCTGACCCGGTTGACCGACGGTGCGCCGTCGCAGGCGACGTTCGATGCGTTGGCGCCGCACTTCGATGAGAAGGGCATCAGCGACCTGAGCATGGGTATTGCGGTGATCAATGCCTGGAACCGGCTGGGCGCCGGGCTGCTGCCGCCGCTGCCGTAAGGGGGTTGCCGGCCGGGCTGCGCCCGGCACCCGCCTGTAGTGCCGGCCGCTGGCCGGCAACCTCAACAGCAACAGCAGAAGCTGGCTTCCTGCGGGATGGCGGGGTGGGGCAGGTCGCAGGGGACGCTGCAAGTACGTCCATGTAAGCTCGGTCGCCGCTTGCGCGTATGCGCTGTCCTGCGCACACGGCAAGACCGGGGTTGGGCGTCCTGCCCAACCCGCCCGAGACATGCCTCGGGCCCATGCGGCTCACGCCCCTGCGACCTGCCCCACCCCGCCTTCGACAGTTTCCTGCGGCTGTTCGGTAGCTGTCGACCTTGGTCGACACAGTAGATCCACGCCACGCGTGGATGTGGTTGGGTCAGAGCCCTTTGCGCAGCAAAGGAATCCGACCCCGCGCTGCCACACGGCTGCACTGACCCCATCTGCACGCATCAGGCGCGCACAATGGCGGCATGCCTGCTTCCCCCATTGCCGGCGCTGCCGGCGCCAAGAAACCCAGCCTGCGTCAACGCTTCAAGGCGATGCGCAACCTGCCGCCGTTCCTGCGCCAGGTGTGGCAGACCAGCCGCGCCCTGACCATCGCCAGCCTTGGCCTGCGCTTGATCCGTGCGCTGCTGCCGGTGGCGATGCTGTACGTCGGCAAGCTGATCATCGATACCGCACTGCATCTCAGCCAGCACGATGCCGGCTTCCCGCCGCTGGGTGAGGCGCTGTCCAGTGGGCTGCTCAATCCGCTGCTCGGCCTGCTGGCGCTGGAACTGGGCCTGGCCATCGCCTCGGACCTGCTCGGCCGTCTGGTCAGCTACGCCGATGCGCTGTTGTCGGAACTGTTCGCCAACGCCACCAGCGTGCGCCTGATGGAACATGCGGCGACCCTGGACCTGGAGGACTTTGAGGACCCGGACCTGCAGGACAAGCTGGACCGTGCGCGGCGCCAGACCATGGGCCGGATGAACCTGATGAGCCAGCTGTTCGGCCAGGTGCAGGATGCGATCACCGTCGCCAGCCTGGCCGTCGGCCTGCTGGTCTACGCGCCGTGGCTGATCCTGCTGCTGGCGCTGGCGCTGGTGCCGGCCTTCATCGGCGAATCGCACTTCAATGCCGCCGGTTACAGCCTCAATTTCCTGTGGACGCCGGAACGCCGCCAGCTGGACTACCTGCGCCAGCTCGGTGCCAGTGTGGAGACGGCCAAGGAAGTAAAGATCTTCAACCTGCACCGGTTCCTGGTCGACCGTTACCGCAGCTTGTCGGCGGCACTGTTCCTGGCCAACCGCGCGCTCGCCCGGCGGCGTGCGTTCTGGGGCACGCTGCTGGCCGCGCTGGGCACGCTGGGCTACTACACCGCGTATGCCTATATCGCCTGGCGCACGGTGCGCGGCGATTTTTCGATCGGTGACCTGACCTTCCTCGCCGGCAGCTTCCTGCGCCTGCGCCAGTTGCTGGAAGGCCTGCTGATCGGCTTCTCGCAGGTGGCCAGCCAGGCGTTGTACCTGGACGACCTGTATTCGTTCTTCCAGATCGAACCGGAAATCCACTCGCGCAAGGACGCGGTGCGCGTGCCGCAGCCGATCCGCGAAGGCTTCGTGTTCGAAGACGTGGGCTTCCGCTACCCCGATGCCGAGCAGTGGGCCGTGCGTCACCTCGATTTCCAGCTGCACGCGGGCGAAGTGCTGGCACTGGTCGGTGAGAACGGTGCAGGCAAGACCACCCTGGTCAAGCTGCTGGCACGCCTGTACGAACCGGACGAAGGCCGCATCCTGCTCGATGGCCGCGACCTGCGCGACTACGACCTGGACGACCTGCGCGCCAACCTCGGCGTGATCTTCCAGGACTTCGTGCGTTACAACCTCAGTGCCGGCGAGAACATCGGTGTCGGCCAGGTGGAAGCGATGGACGACCGTGCGCGGATCACCGATGCTGCCCGCCGCGGCATGGCCGAGGAAGTGATCGCTGCCCTGCCCGGCGGCTACGACCAGCAGATCGGCCGCCGCTTCAAGCAGGGCGTGGACCTGTCCGGGGGCCAGTGGCAGAAGATCGCGATCGCCCGCGCGTGGATGCGCGATGCACAGGTGATGATCCTGGATGAGCCCACCGCGGCGCTGGATGCCCGCGCCGAGTTCGAGGTGTTCCAGCGGTTCAGGGAGTTGGCGGATAATCGCACTGCAGTGCTGATTTCCCACCGCTTCTCATCCGTGCGCATGGCAGACCGCATCCTGGTACTGGCCGATGGCCGGATCGAGGCCAGCGGCACCCACCAGGAGCTGATGGTACAGGGTGGCCGCTATGCCGAGCTGTTCGAACTGCAGGCGGCAGGTTACCGCTGAGAACGCCTCTCGTTCCGCCTAATGAGAACCTGTCTCATTTGAGATAGAATTGTCCCGACGACTTCCGATAGATACGCCCATGTCCTCCGCTTTCGGCGCCGAAACGGTGCTTGAGGTCCGCCACTGGACCGACGCCTACTTCAGCTTCACCCTCACCCGTGACAGCGGTTTCCGCTTCGAGAACGGCCAGTTCGTGATGATCGGCCTGGAGACCGACGCGCGGCCGCTGCTGCGCGCGTACTCCATCGCCAGCGCCAACTGGGAAGAGCACCTGGAGTTCTTCAGCATCAAGGTGCAGGACGGCCCGCTGACCTCGCGCCTGCAGCACATCAAGCCGGGCGACAAGGTGCTGGTCGGCAAGAAGCCCACCGGCACCCTGCTGATCAGCGACCTGCACCCCGGCAAGAACCTGTACTTGCTGGGTACCGGCACCGGCATGGCGCCGTGGCTGTCGGTCATCAAGGACCCGGAAACCTACGAGCGATTCGACAAGGTGATCCTGTGCCATGGCGTGCGCTACGAAAAGGACCTGGCCTACCGCGACTACTTCGAAAAGGAACTGCGCGAGCATGAGTTCCTAGGCGAAATGGTCGGTGACAAGCTGCTGTACTACCCGGCGGTGACCCGCGAACCGTTCCCGAACCAGGGCCGCCTGACCCAGCTGATGGAAAGCGGCGAGATGCAGCGCACCCTCGGCCTGCCGGAGCTGAGCCCGGAAAACGACCGCGCGATGATCTGCGGCAGCCCGCAGATGCTGGCCGACCTGCGCACCGTGCTGGACAGCCGCGGCTTCCAGACCTCGCCGCGCATCGGTACGCCCGGCCACTACGTGTTCGAGCGCGCGTTCGTCGAGAAATAAGCCGGGCTGTGGTAGAGCCGAGCCCACGCTCGGCTGCTCTGCCGGCCGACCATGGCAGGCACGCACGCTGCGCGCGCAAGCCGAGCGTGGGCTCGGCTCTACAGAGAGCGGCTACAGCAGCGCTTCGATGCCGCCGCGCAGCTGCTCCGGCTTGGTGGTCGGCGCATAGCGGTCCACCACCTGCCCTTTGCGATCAAGCAGGAACTTGCTGAAGTTCCACTTGATGCGGGCGATGCCCAGCAACCCGCGCTTCTCGTGCGACAGCCACGCCCACAGCGGGTCGGCTCCCTCACCGTTGACCTCGATCTTCTGCGACAGCGGGAAGCTGACCGGGTAATCGATCGAACAGAACTGGCGGATCTGCGCGGCGTCGCCCGGTTCCTGCGCGCCGAACTGGTTGCAGGGAAAGCCGATCACCACCAGGCCGCGATCACGGTAGTCCTGCCACAGCTGTTCCAGCCCGGTGTACTGCGGGGTGAAACCACAGCGGCTGGCCACGTTGACCAGCAGCAGCGGACGGCCCTGGTACTGCGCCAGCGCCTGCGGCTGGCCGTCGAGGTCGCGGAAGCTGAAATCGTAGGCGGTGGTCATGGCAACGGGCCTGGAGGGCGGTGTTCTCCATGGTACCCGGGCAGCCACCCATGGAGTGACTCTGCAGCAGGGCTGCGTTGCCAACATGCCTTTTGACACAAGTGCAGGCGCGCCGGGCCGGGTTACCCTCGGGCCCTTGTTTGCCTTACCGGAGTATCGACCTTGACCACCCGCCTTGCCCTTGCCGTGGCCATGACCCTCGGCCTTGCCCTGCCCGCCTATTCCGCCAGCGCCGCCACCCCGGCCGCCGCCAACGCCCAGCAGGCCAATCCGTTCTTCGCCGACAGCCCGCTGCCGCTGCATTTCCCGCAGTTCGACAAGATCAAGGACAGCGACTTCGCCCCGGCGTTCGACGCCGGCATGGCGCAGCAGCTGAAGGAAGTGGAGGCGATCGCCAACACCAAGGCCAAGCCGACCTTCGACAACACCATCATCGCCCTGGAAAAGAGCGGTGACACTCTGGACCGCGCGACCACCGTCTTCTTCAGCCTGGTCGGCGCCGATACCAACGACACCCGCAAGAAGCTGCAGGCCGAATACTCGGCAAAGTTCGCCGCGCACAGCGATGCGATCGCGCTGAACGGCAAGCTGTTCGCGCGCATCCAGGCGCTGTATGACAGCCGCACCACCCTGGGCCTGGACGCTGAAGGCGTGCGCCTGGTCGAGAAGTACTACGACAACTACGTGCGCGCCGGCGCCAAGCTGTCCGAGGCCGACAAGACCAAGTTGAAGGAAATGAACGCCGAGCTGGCCAACCTGGGCACCAAGTTCAGCCAGAACGTGCAGTCGGAGGTGAACGCCTCAGCGATCACCGTCAACGACGTCAAGGAACTGGACGGCCTGTCCAAGGAACAGATCGCCGCCGCCGCCGAAGCCGCCAAGGCCCGTGGCCTGGACGGCAAGTACGTGATCACCCTGCTCAACACCACCGGCCAGCCGCCGCTGACCAACCTGGCCAACCGCGCCCTGCGTCAGAAGATCTACGAAGCCTCGACCACCCGCGGCAGCCGCGGCGGTGAGTTCGACAACACCGCGCTGGTCGCGCGCATCATGCAGCTGCGCGCCGACAAGGCCAAGCTGATGGGCTTTGCCAACTTCGCCGCCTACAACCTGACCAACCAGACCGCCAAGACCCCCGAAGCGGTCAACGCGATGCTGGGCAAGCTGGCCCCGGCCGCGGTGGCCAATGCCAAGCGCGAAGCCACCGACCTGCAGGCGATGATCGACCAGGAACAGAAGGCCGCCGGCAAGCCGACCTTCAAGCTGGAACCGTGGGACTGGGCGTTCTACAGCGAAAAGGTGCGCCAGGCCAAGTACAACTTCGACGAGTCGCAGCTGAAGCCGTACTTCGAGATGAAGAACGTGCTGGAAAACGGCGTGTTCTACGCCGCCAACCAGGAATTCGGCCTGACCTTCAAGCAGCGCACCGACCTGCCGGTGTACCACGCTGACGTCACCGTCTATGACGTGTTCGATGCTGACGACAGCCAGCTGGCGATCTTCATCTTCGACCCGTACGCACGCGCCTCCAAGCGCGGTGGTGCATGGATGAACTCGTACGTCTCGCAGTCCAAGCTGACCGGCTTCAAGCCGGTGGTGGCCAACCACCTGAACATTCCCAAGCCGCCGGCCGGCCAGCCGACCCTACTGACCTGGGATGAAGTGAGCACCACCTTCCACGAGTTCGGCCACGCCCTGCATGGCATGTTCTCGAACGTGAAGTACCCGTACTTCTCGGGCACCGCGGTGCCGCGCGACTTCGTCGAGTTCCCCTCACAGGTCAACGAGATGTGGGCCGACAACCCGGCCATCCTGAAGAACTACGCCAAGCACTACCAGAACGGTTCGGCGATGCCGCAGGCGCTGCTGGACAAGGTGCTGGCCGCGGCCAAGTTCAACCAGGGCTTTGCCACCACCGAGTACCTCGGTGCTGCCATGCTCGACCAGCGCTGGCACCAGATCGGCCCGGACCAGGTGCCGGCCGCCAAGGACGTGATGGCCTTCGAGCGCGCCGCGCTGGAGAAGGACGGCATCTACTACGCGCCGGTTCCGCCGCGCTACAAGACCCCGTACTTCAGCCACATCATGGGCGGCTACTCGGCCGGCTACTACGCCTACATCTGGTCGGAAGTGCTGGACGCCAACACCCAGAAGTGGTTCCGCGACAACGGCGGCCTGAGCCGCAAGAACGGCGACCACTTCCGCGCGACCCTGCTGTCCAAGGGTGGCAGCGTGGACGCGATGCAGCTGTTCCGCGATTTTGCCGGCCACGAGCCGCAGATCGAACCGCTGCTGGAAAAGCGTGGCCTGACCGGCACCGGCAACTGATCGCCGGCACCGTAGCGTGAAATGAAAACCGCCCGGGAGACCGGGCGGTTTTTTTACGCGTCATCCACGCATGGCGTGGATCTACCGCAGGGTTGCGTGATCCCAGTAGATCCACGCCATGCGTGGATGCTCTTCCAGATCACCGCGGCGCCACATATCCCCCCGGCACGCCCTGCGGCGACAGCACAAGCTGCCACAGCTGCGCATGCCGGCTGCGGAACGTCGCCATCGATCCAGCCAGGTAGAACCGCCACAGGCGACGGAACCGCTCGTCATAGCGTCGCGCATCCAGTGTCGGCCACGCCGCTTCCACATTGCGTCGCCAGGCCTGCAGCGTCAGATCGTAGTCGGTGCCGAAGTTGTGCCAATCCTCCAGCACGAAACGCCCTTCAAATGCGCGGCTGATCTGCGCCGCCGACGGCAGCATCGAATTGGGGAAGATGTAGCGCGCGATCCACGGGTCGGTGCGATGGCGCG
Organism: Stenotrophomonas sp. 14P6.2.3; assembly: GCF_057799055.1. Taxonomy (NCBI): domain Bacteria; kingdom Pseudomonadati; phylum Pseudomonadota; class Gammaproteobacteria; order Lysobacterales; family Lysobacteraceae; genus Stenotrophomonas; species Stenotrophomonas sp. 14P6.2.3. The sequence goes on along the minus strand of NZ_JBYOLA010000005.1, from coordinate 63,291 downwards.
AGATGTTGCTGCCAATGGTGTGCAACAGCAGCAGGCCACGCGGCGACAGGCAACGCCGCGCCACGTCGAAGAAACTGCGGTAGTTCTTGTCGCCGACGTGCTCGAACATGCCGATCGAGAAGATCGCATCGAACGGCTCGTCTAGCTCACGATAGTCCTGCAGCCGGATCTCGATGGGCAGGCCAGCGCACAGCTCACGCGCGTAGTCGGCCTGCTCCTGCGAAATGGTGACGCCGACACCACTGACACCGTAGCGCTCGGCCGCGAACTTCAGCGCCTCGCCCCAACCGCAGCCGATATCCAGCACGCGTTGCCCGGGGCGCAGCCCGAGCTTGCGGCACACCAGATCGAGCTTGGCTTCCTGCGCCGCATCCAGATCGTTGGCGTTGCGCCAGTAGCCACAGCTGTAGACCAGGCGCTGGCCGAGCATGGCCTGGTACAGATCATTGCCCAGGTCGTAGTGGCGGCGGCCGACTTCATAGCTGCGCTGCCCGGCCTGCAGGTTGAACAGGCGCGCCTTCAGGGCGTCGGCCACCTCGCGCCAGCCGTGCACCCGCTCGTCCAGGTGCGCCTGCATCAGGTGGAACAGGAATTCATCGAGGACGTTGCCATCCCACCAGCCGTCCATGTAGCTCTCGCCCAGGCCGAGTGAGCCGTGCGCCATGACCCGCGCGAAGAAGCGCGGGTCATGCACCTGGATATCCTGCGGCCGGGTTCCATCGATCTGGACCCCGGCTTCGTGGAGCAGGCCGGTGACCCGCTCCTGCAACCCTGTATCCACGACACCTCCTCGTCTGCGGTTACCCGCGCGCGAACAGCTCCACGTAGTCCTTGGCCACGTGCGGCAACACCACCGAGGCCGGTACATCGGCGGTCTGGGTGCCATCCGAGTATGGACCCACCTGGTAGGGCGGGAACACGAAGCGCAGCGCGGTGATCTGACCCTTGTCGTCGGTCAGCGGCTGGAACTGGCTGAAATTATCGGCCTGCGGACCGGTGCCGTCGGCGATCATCCGCGAGGCATTGCGCAGCGATTCCTGCAGCTGCGACGGGTCCATGTCCTCGCCGCTGAGGCGGGTGGCCACGCGCTCACGCAGCTGGTCGGCGACGAAATCGCTGATCGCTTTCCAGCCCTTGGCATCGGTCACCAGCTTGTCAGCGTTCAGCATCTGCTGCTGCGCCGGCAGCCACACGAAACGCGCAACCAGCGGTTCGCCGTGGGCGCCACCGGTGTAGCGGCTGCCGTCGGCACTGACCACCACCAGCTGCGGCGTCTCCAGCAGCTTCTCGAAGCTCAGCGACAGCTCATAGGGCATGGTCGGCTTGTCGTTGCCCAGCCCGTCCAGCGCCTGCTGCAGATCGCCGCGGGCGGAGGTGGCATAGGCCTGCAGCGCGCGCGCCAGCCCCGGATAGCGATCGATGCCCGCCGGGTAGCTGATGCCGACCACTTCACGTTCATTGTTCTCGATCACATCGCGCAGATCCAACGGCGCTTCCGCTGCGGGTGTCTCGGCGGTGCCAGTGGCTTCGGCCGCAGGCGCGGCGTCGGTGGCCGGTGCCGCCTCGTTCTCGCGCTGGCAACCGGCCAGCAACAGCACGCCCATAGCGCCGGCCAGCACGCTGGCGTGCAGTGGCCGGTTGTTTCCAATCTTCATCGGGATCCCCTGTTCATGTTCATACATCATCGCCTGCCCTGGCTGAAGCGTGGCCCGCTGGATTCAGCCCACAAGCAGATCGTGATACTCCTCGTGCCGCTGCAGGAAGGCCTCCGCATAGGCACATGCCGGCACCACCTTGTACTTCTGCTCCCGGGCGAAACGCAGTGCGACCCGGGTCAGCTCACCGGCAATGCCACGGCCGGCGATCGGCTCGGGCACTTCGGTATGGGTGATGACCATCCGCCTGCGTTTGATCTGGTAGTCCAGCAGTGCCACCTGCCCGCGCACGCGGGCGGTGAACCGGTGGTTGACCTGATCGTGTTCGACCTCGTAAGCCAGACCTGGGGGCGTGACCGAAGCCATGGGACTGTCTCCTGCGGCGACTGCGTGGATGGTGCGCAGACGGGCGCCATGATCGCGTGAAGCCTGAACAGGGACAAGTCTGTGCCTGCTGCGTCAGTTATCGCCCTCAAGCTGCAGCCCGGCCGGCCGCTAACCCCTCTGCAGGGGTGCGCCAGGCTGGCATGCCCCTTGCGACAGTCGACCAAGCGATCTGCCGTGGAGGCCCGCGATGCACCCCATCGATTCCCATTCCGATACCGATCACGCCCTGCTGGAGGGCCTGCTGCAACTGGCCGTGGAGGGACAGACCGAAGACCAGGCGTTCCAGAGCATCGGCGAGGAAGTGTTCTCCCGCCTGCTCGATACCTACGGTCAGGAAACCCGGGCCTGACCCGGAGCGGGGCCGCAGCCCCGGGGGTCGGATCCCGTGGATCCGACCCCAGCCACCCTCAGCCGCCGCCGAGGCGGAAGGTCGGGTTGGACAGCTCGCGCAGGAAGTGACTGAAGATGCTCGGCTGCATGGCCAGCATGAAGATCACGCCGAACGCCGCACCGGCCAGGTGCGCGCTGTGGTTGATGCGATCGCCACCGCGCTTGTCCATCCAGATGCTGTAGCCGACGTAGAACGCGGCATAGACGATCGCCGGCGCCGGGATGAAGAACACCAGGATGATCGACCACGGCTTGATCAGGATGAAGGCGAACAGCACCGCCGACACCGCCCCCGACGCACCGAGGCTGAGGTAGTTCGGGTTCTTCTGGTTCTTCAGGTAGCTGGGCAGGATCGAGACCAGCAGCGCACCGACGTAGAACGCCGGATAGACCAGGTAGCTGCCGGTCAGCTGCACCATCACGCTCTCGATGAATCCCCCGAAGAAGAACAGGGTGATCATGTTGAAGATCAGGTGCGACCAGTCGGCGTGGATGAAGCCGTAGGTGATCAGGCGGTCGTACTGGCGGTGGCGATCCACCGCCGGCGGCCACAGGATCAGGCGGTCAGCCAGCTTGCGGTTGTTGAACGCCATCCACGACAGGATGGCGGTGATGGCGATCAACAGCAGATTGACGGGGGTCATGTCAGGCTCAGGCGGTGCGGTAGTTGTCGACCATACGATAGCGTTTCGCATACCAACCGAAGGCCAACGCCGCGACGAAAGCAAAACCGGCGAAGAAGAACATCAGGAATGCCGCCTCACTCAGGCCCGTACTGGCGATCCTGTGGGTGACCGTGTCATTGCGCACGGCCGCATTGGACAGCAGCACCCACAGGTTGCCGATGGTCGTGGTCAGGTTCCAGAAGCTCATCACCACGCCCTTCATGGCCTGCGGTGCCTGGCTGTAGGCGAACTCCAGGCCGGTGGCCGAGACCAGCACTTCACCGAAGGTCAGCAGCGCGTACGGCAGCATCTGCCAGAAGATCGACATCGCGTTGCCACCGTCCATCACCACCTGGATGCCACCCACCACGATCCAGGCCAGGCCGCTGAAGGCGATGCCAACGGTCATGCGGCGCAGCGCGGTCGGCTCGAAGCCGAAACGGCGCAGGGCCGGGTACAGCACCAGGTTGTTGAACGGAATCAGGATCATCACCAGCAGCGGATTCAGCGCCTGCATCTGCGAGGCGGTGAACCAGCTCGGCATCTGCATCTGCTGGCCCTGCAGCACCCAGGTCGAGGCCTTCTGGTCGAACAGCGAGAAGAACGGGGTGGTCAGCGCGAAGATCACCAGCACCCGCAGCACCGAGCGCACGCCTTCCACGGCTTCGGCCGGGTGCTGGCCACGGGCGCGGTCCAGCTGCAGCCAGGTGCCACCACCGATGCCTGCCAGGATCGACACCAGCGCCAGGCACAGGCAGATCACGATGCCAAGCGAGCCGACCAGACCGAACGAGGCCACGGCCAGCACCAGCCCGACCACGGCGATCACCAGACCCGGACGGCCCTGGCCGGCGACGCGCGCGGTCAGCGCGGTACGCACCACATTGGCGAACGAATGCGGATCCTTCGGCGGCAGCGGCACCAGCACATAGCGCTTGCGGCCCAGCCAGAACACGAAGGTGGCAATGAACATCAGGATGCCCGGAATGCCGAACGCCCACTGCGGGCCCCAGTTCTTCAGCACCAGCGGGATCAGCAGCGAGGCGAACAACGAGCCGAAGTTGATGATCCAGTAGAACGCGTCGAAGACGATCTTGGCCAGGTGCTTGTTGCTCTGGTCGAACTGGTCGCCCATGAACGAGGCCACCAGCGGCTTGATGCCACCGGCACCCAGCGCGATCAGGCCCAGGCCGAGGAAGAAGCCCTCACGGCTGCCCTCGAACAACGCAAGGCACAGGTGGCCCATGCAGTAGACCAGGCTGAACCACAGGATGGTGTGGTACTTGCCGAAGAACTTGTCGGCCAGCCAGCCACCGAGCAGCGGGAAGAAATACACGCCGATCATGAAGCTGTGCATGATGTCCTTGGCTTCACCGGCACGGCCTTCCGCAGTGAGTTCCTGCAGCAGCAGCGAGGTGATCAGGAACTGCACCAGGATGTTGCGCATCCCGTAGAAACTGAACCGCTCGCAGGCCTCATTGCCGATGATGTACGGGATCTGGCGCGGCATCTTTCCCTGGCCGGCGATGGGGGCGACTGCGTCGTGGCTCATCCTGTAAGGCATTCCTGCAAAACGAAAGGCGCAAGAGTACCGGAACCTGTGCGTGCGAAGCACGCTGCAGGGCTGCATGACAGCCGCGCCAAAGCATGGCAGGCACATGCAGCCCTGCCGGAAGTCACGGAACCTGCACGGCAAAAGCGTAAACTTATCGTTATGCGCCCCCTGCCCTTTGCCCGCATTCTGCCCAGCTGCCTTGCCCTCATGCTGGCCGTGCCTGCGCTGGCCCGGCCACAGGCGCCGCCGGCCACAGGCCTTGCCACAGAGGTGCGGCAATTGACTGTCGCCGCGCTGGAACTGCCCAGCCGTGACGAAGGCCAATGGAAGCAGCGCCGCGAACAGGTGCTGCAGCTGCTGACCGATCTGCAGCCGGATGTGATTTCGGTGCAGCAGGTACTGCAGCAGCAGGGGCGCAATCCGGCCTGCTGGTTGGCCAGCCGGCTGCGCTACAGCTGCGATTTCGTCACCGCTGACCCGCCGAGCCAGCCGGTCCGGCACGGCAACGCGATGCTCAGCCGGCTGCCGGTCAGCGAGGACGGGGTCACCCTGCTGCATCCGCCGGGCACCTTCAGCGCCGCCGGCATGATGCGCCTGCGGCTGGGCGACAACGACGTCAACGTCTACATCGCGCGCCTGCGCCCGGATCCCGACGAGGTCAATGCCCGGCAACATCAGACCAGCGACCTGATGACCTGGATCGGCGCCACGGCCGAGGGCATGCCGAGCCTGATCGCCGGGGATTTCTCCGCCAGCACCGTCGAGCTGGTGCGCAGCACGCCCGGCTTCCAGCCGGCTCGGCGCAATCCTGGCGCACCGACGGCCAGCGGCGGTGGTGCCAGTGGCCATGGGCTGGATGTGCTGTTCCAGGTCAAGCACTTCGGCGGCATCCGCCAACAGGCGATCCTGCTGCCCGCCGATGGTGACCTGCCCGGCCTGCGCCTGGGCGTGATGGCAACGCTGCGGCTGCAGGACGTGCCCGCCACCACCGAATGAGCGCGCCGCTGCGCTCGCCGGGCACGGCCCGGCGCTACCCCCGTTTCCGGTAGCGCCGGGCCATGCCCGGCGGGTGCGGTCACAGACAAACAAAAAGGCCGGGGTCTCCCCCGGCCTTTTCGCGTTCACGCAGGCACTACGATCAGGCGATCGCTTCCTGGTAACGACGCTCGACTTCATTCCAGTCGATGACGTTGAAGAACGCGCCGATGTATTCCGGACGGCGGTTCTGATACTTCAGGTAGTACGCGTGTTCCCACACGTCCAGACCGAGGATCGGGGTGTTGCCTTCCATCAACGGGCTGTCCTGGTTGCCGCTGCTTTCGACCACGACCTTCTTGTCCGGGGTCACGCTCAGCCACGCCCAGCCACTGCCGAAACGGGTCAGCGCGGCCTTGGTGAAGGCATCCTTGAACTTGTCGAAACCGCCCAGGTCCTTGTCGATCGCCTTGGCCACATCACCGACCGGATTACCGCCAGCGTTCGGGGCCATCACGGTCCAGAACAGCGAGTGGTTGGCGTGGCCGCCACCGTTGTTGCGCACCGGACCCTGCAGGTTCTCCGGCAACGACTTCAGCTTCTTCACCAGTTCTTCGACCGGCAGGTCGGCGTACTCGGTGCCTTCCAGCGCAGCGTTGACGTTGTTGATGTAGGTCTGGTGATGCTTGGTGTGATGGATTTCCATCGTCGCCGCATCGATATGCGGTTCCAGCGCGTCGTAGGCGTAGGGCAGCTTGGGCAGGGTGTAGGCCATGATGCATCTCCTGATAGCGAGGGCACCCGACGGCATCGTCGGGCGGTGCGCGGTGAATGATGGGGACAGACCGCAAGATTACCAAGGGGGATGTAAAGGAAATTGCGTCCTGCAGGTGAGCATGCCGGCAATTGTTACGCAGCAGTGACGCAGCGCGTGCCCTCATGCAGGGTGCAGCGCGCAGGCGCTACAGTGGGCGCACCACCCTCGCCCGCCACTGCCCATGCGCAACCCCCGGCTGTTGATCACCGCCATCGCCCTGCTGCTGCTCGGCCTGGTCGTCAATCATTTCCTGCAGCGGCCGCCGCCGCCGCAGTTCGCGCCGGACCTGCAGAGCACGCCGGCCGCCAGTGCACCCGCGGTGCGCAGCAACGGCACTGAAAGCGGCCTGCCCGCCTTCCTGCCGGCCGAAGCCCGCCAGACCATCGCGCTGATCCAGCGCGGCGGCCCGTTCCCGCATCGCCAGGACGGCAGCACCTTCGGCAACCGCGAACAGCAACTGCCTCAGCGTCCGCGCGGCTACTACCGCGAATACACCGTCGACACGCCAGGCGCAGGCAACCGCGGCGCGCGGCGCATCGTCACCGGTGGCAACCCGCCCGATGCCTGGTACTACACCGATGACCACTACGAATCGTTCCGCAGCTTCACCGTACCGGCCTCCGGAGAACGTCCATGAGCCACGATGATTTCGGCCTCGGCCTGCATGACATCAACAATGCCGGCGTCTACGCGATCGACACCTCGGATATCAGCGCGCTGTCGGCAGCGATGCGCGATGCCGACCTGAAGGTGATCCGGATCGACCTGGATGGCGTGAGCGACAAGCGCACCCTGCTGGCACGGCTGGCCGCCCAGCTTGATTTCCCTGCCGGCTTCGGCGGCAACTGGGATGCACTGGCCGACAACCTGCGCGACCTGCAATGGCTACCGGCCAACGGGTACGCGCTGTTCTTGGCCGATGTCGATGCCCTGCGCGCCGGTGCAGGCAAGGAGTTCGACACGCTGCTGGACATCCTTGATGAAGCCAGCCGTGACTGGGTGGGCCGCGACGTCCCGTTCTGGGTATTCCTGTCGCAGAGCGCGTGACCTGGTAGAGGCCGACCTTGGTCGGCATGCACGCGCAAGCGCATGGATCATCCACGCATGGCGTGGATCTACCCGGTGCAGCTGGATGCTCAATAGATCCACGCCATGCGTGGATGCGGCACCCTACCGGCTGCCGTTATCTTCCTGCAGCTCTTTCTTGAACGGGATATCCGGCGGCGGACGCGCCACCGCCGGCTGGTCCTGCATGTTCGGATCGGTGAGGCCGCAGCCGCCACCGGCCTGCAGGATCGAGATCACGCAGGAAATCTTCGTGCTGGTGCCCGGCAACGGAATCTCCATCGCCTTGACGCCTTTTCGCACCCATTCGGCAAGCAGCGACTCCTGCGGCACCCAGTACTTATCGAACGAGGTGGGCGTGTAGTCGTACGGCGGTCGCTTCAGCCATTTGCCGGACTCGGCGATGCGTTCCTTGCTCCAGCCGTCGTTGGCTCCACCAGGTGCGCCACGCTCGGCCTTGCCGGCCCCGTCCTGGCCGGTCACCCGCACGCTGCCGTCAGCATTGAACAGACCATCGCCCTTGCCGGCGCTGGCCTGCGCGGCGCCCTGATTGGCGCCTTCGCGATTGCGGCTGGAGGCACCCCAGTCGTCACCCCGTGCAGGTGTCGCCCAGTTGCCCGGGGTCGGCGCCGGGCGCGCACCCGCCTGCGCGGCGGTGGTGCTGGTCGCCGCAGGACGCGCCACATTGGCACTGTTCTGGGCCGCGCTGCCTGCGGGCGCTGGGGTAGACGTCGGCGCACTGCCGGCCGAGGTCGACGCTGCCGGTAGCGGGGCGGCTGCAACCTCGCGTTCGCGCACCTGCACCTCGCGCCCGGCAGGCGCACGCACCGTGGGCTCGCGCCCTGCGACGGCGGCCATGCGCACCTGCGGATCGGCGATGGCCTGCACTTCGCGTTCGCGCACCTGCACCTCACGCTGCGGCACGCGCACCTGGATGTCGGTGGTGCGCATCGGCTGCGGCGCCACCGGCGCTTCAACCGTGCTGATTTCGCGCTCCTGCACCTGTACATCGCGCACCCGCGGCGCCTGCACTGCCACCTCGGGCGTGCGCACTGGCGTTGGTGTCGGCGCAGCCTGCACCGGCTGCACGCTGCGCTCGCGCACGGTCGGGACGGTGTCTCGCGGAACGATGCTGACTTCGGTTCGCGGCGGCGCCATCGGCGGCACCACGAAATCGCTGGTGGCCTGCGCCACTTCGGTGGCCTGCACCGGTGAGGGCGGTGGTGCGGCCACCGGCGCCGGCTCAACCTCGGGCGGCGGCGGCACGCTGGCAGTCGGTGCCGTGGCAGCGGCAGCGGAAGACGGCGCAGGCGACGCCGGTTGCGGGCGCGGTGCAGTTGCGCCCCCCGCGTCCTGGCCTGCGGCTACGGCACCGGCTGCTGCAGCAGCAGCCGCCTCGGCTCCGGCCTGGTCGCCACCGCCTTCCTGCGCAGCACGGCCGACGAATTCAATCTGCACGCGCTCACCCTCGCTGCCCTGCTCGTCCGGCGAAGACGTGCGGATCACCGCTACCCACAGCAGCAGCAGGAAGAACAACAGATGCAGCAGCGCGCTGAGCAGCGCCGAGGTCCAGCGCATCCAGCGCTGGTCGCGAGGCGCCGGATCCCAGTCCTGCCAGAACAGGCGGCGCAGGGACGCCCATGGTCCCAGCGCCGGCAATTGCCCCGGGGGGCCTGGCAGCGGTCGCGGCAGCAGCACCGCGATCACTTCGCGCGCGTGCAACGGACGTGGCAGCGGCGTCAGCGTCCGCAGCCAGATCGCCCAGCCGTACGGCAGGCCGGTGTTCTTCTCGAGGATGGGCGGTCGCTGCTGGCGCGCCAGCAGCAGGTCGATGAGTTGCTCGGCTCTGGGCAGAGGCACGCGTTGGCGATCAGGCGGCGTTGCCGCGCGGAATATACGGGGCGTGGCCGCTGTCGTGATCGGTGGCGTCACGCACGGCGGTCACTCCGGGCACACGGCCCATCAGGGTCTTCTCGATGCCCTGCTTGAGGGTGACGTCGGCCATGCCGCAGCCCTGGCAGCCACCACCGAAGCGCAACAACACGACGCCTTCGGCCGAGACTTCCTGCACGGCCACCTTGCCGCCATGCGAGGCGAGCTGCGGATTGACTTCGTTTTCCACCACCCAATGCACGCGCTCGACCAGCGAGGCGGCATCACCGGGCGCTTCGCCCTTGATCCGCGGCGCTTTGATCGTCAGCTGCTGGGTGCCGGCCGTACCGGGCACGATGTCGATCTCCGCGCCGTCGAGCCAGCCAACGCTGGTGGCGTCGACATAGAGCGTGAAGCCATCACAGTCCACCGCCCACTCGTCGCCGAGCAGGTCGGTCGGCTCGGCGAACTCCAGCCGGGCGTCGGCACGCGGGGTTCCGGGTTCGACCGCACTCAAGCGCACGCCCATGCCGGGCACGCCCTCGCGTTCGATCAGCTTGCGGAAATGGGTCTGGGCAGTGTCGGAGATCTGGATCATCAGGCTATTCTAGCCAAGTAAGCGTCAGCCGCTCATTCGTTTTATACACCGGCCGGCGCATTGTTCAGTCAACACGAGGTGGAGGAACCCATGGCCGACCTGATTCCGCTGGCGCAGGCCCATTGCGTGCCGCGCAAAGGCAGCGACCACAAGCTGGGCGAGGCCCGCCTGGCCGAACTGTTGCCGCAGGTTCCCGGCTGGGAGCTGGCCGAGGCCGGCCAGGCGCTGGTGCGCACGTTCCGCTTCAAGGATTACTACGCCACCATGGCCTTCGTGAACGCGCTGGCCTGGATCGCCCACGGCGAGGACCATCACCCGGACCTCGGCGTCCACTACGACCGTGCCGTCGTCCGCTACTCCACCCACGACGTGGGCGGCCTGAGCGAGAACGACTTCATCTGCGCAGCGAAGACTTCGGCCCTGACGGAGCAACTGAAATGAACGTGCGATTGCTGAGCCTGTCCCTGCTTGCCGTGACCAGCCTGGCCGGCTGCGGCACCTCCGAGCCGCCGGCAGCGCCGGCTGCGGCCCCCACCGAAGTGGCGGCGGTGAAGACCCCGCCGCCGCAATACCCGCTTGAACTGGCCTGCACCGGCGTGGGCGGCACCAGCACCTTCAAGGTGGTGATCGGCACCGACGGCAAGCCCAGCGAGGTCACCCTGCTGACCGGCGCGGGCAACCCGCAGCTGGACGATCTGGCCAAGACCGCCGTGCAGGGCTGGCAGTTCAAGGCCGCCACCCGCAATGGCGAGGCCGTGCCGGCCACGATCCAGGTGCCGGTCAGCTTCAACCCGCCGCAGCCGAAGCCGGACCAGTGCTTCGCCATCGAAGAAAGCCTGCGCCGCGGCGGCTGATCGCCTGCCGCTGACGAGGCCAGCCGACGCCCGCCTCGCCTTTGCCGCCCCGGCCCGTGCCGGGGCGATTGCTTGATGACAAGGAACGCGTCGGAACATGCTGCAGATTCCCCCCGAAAACATCTGGATCGCCCTGGCGGTCACCCTCGCTGCGGGCCTTGCCACCGCCATCGGCAGCCTGCTGGTGCTGTTCTCGCGCCGCCCCAACCCGCGCCTGCTGGCCTTCGGCCTGGCCTTTGCCGGCGGCGCGATGGTGTATGTCTCGCTGTCGGAGATCCTCAACAAATCCATCGCCTCGTTCGCGCTGGCCTATGGTGAGCGCACCGGCTTCACCTACGGCACCCTCGCCTTCCTGCTGGGTGTAGTGGTGATCGTGTTGATCGACCACTTCATTCCCAACCCGCATGACAGCCTGGACAAGCAGGACCCGGCGTTCCGCGAGAACAGCCGCGAATACCTGAAGCGGGTCGCCCTGCTGACTTCGGTGGCGATCACCGCGCACAACTTTCCGGAGGGGCTGGCGACGTTCTTCGCGACGCTGGAGAGCCCGTCGGTGGGCATGCCGCTGGCCTTCGCCATTGCCATCCACAACATTCCCGAGGGCATCGCCATTGCAGTGCCGGTGTACTTCGCCACGCAGAACAAGTTCTACGCGTTCGCCGCCAGCCTGCTGTCAGGCCTGGCCGAACCGGTCGGCGCAGCGATCGGCTATGTACTGCTGTCCGGCTCCCTGTCCCACGCCACATTCGGCTGGGTGTTCGGCCTGATCGCGGGGGTGATGGTGTTCCTGGCGCTGGACGAGCTGCTGCCGGCGGCGAAGCGCTACGCCAAAGGGCACGAGACCGTGTACGGGCTGGTGGCGGGCATGGGTACGCTGGCGATCAGCCTGGTGCTGTTCAAGTGGTGAAGGGTGTCCGGCCAACGGGCTGAGCCCCCTCGCGGCTGGCGCATTCCACAGTATCGAGAGGTCACGGGCGGGGTCGATTCGCGGGGGACGCCGTAAACCCTTCCCTGGGGGCTTGGCCGCGGCATCCATGCCGCGGACACCCCCGCGAACCGACCCCGCCCGCGCCCCGTCATTTTTCCGTGCGTGCCAGCCGCGCAATGAAAGAATGAAAAGCGAAGCCCGCTCTGCGCGCGTGAGTCGAGCATGGCTCGACTCTACCCGGGCCGCCGCGCGGACCGGGTCTGCTTTTCTTTTGATGTCCCGTGGCTGGCACGCGCGCGATCTGTCTGGCGCTGGGTGGGGTGGGCTTGCGGGGGTATCCGCGCCATGGATGGCGCGGCTAAGCCTACAGGGACGTACTTGCGGCGTCCCCCGCAGGCCCACCCCGCCCAGAGCTCCCCAGCAATCCGTCACAGTGCCAGCCACGAGGGGGCTGCGCCCGTTGGCCGGTCAGCCCCGCAGGGGCTACTTCAGCCTGTCCAGCGCCTCGACCAGCTCATCCGCCAGCGGCGCACTCAGCACATACGGGCTCTTGCCGTCGTCCAGCGCGAACTCCAGTGACGCAGCATGCAGGAACAGGCGCTTCAGCCCGATCTGCTCACGAAGCCGCTTGTTGACTGCAGGATCGCCGTATTTGTCGTCTCCGGCCACCGGATGCCCCAGATGCTGGGCATGCACACGGATCTGGTGAGTGCGGCCGGTTTCGATGCGTACTTCGCAGTAGGAATGGCCACCCTTGCGCTCCAGCACCCGGAAATGGCTGATGGATTCCTTGCCGATCGCATTGACCTGCACATGGCGCTCGCCGCCCTGGCGCAGGCCTACGTGCAACGGCGCATCGACCGTCATCACACCGTCCGGCATGCGCCCGGCAAGCAGGGTCAGGTAGCGCTTGCGGATGCCGGAGCCGTGGTCTTCACGCAGCAGCGCCTGCAGCTCGCTCAGCGCCGAACGCTTCTTGGCAACGATCAACAGGCCCGAGGTGTCACGGTCCAGCCGGTGGACCAGCTCCAGGGTCTGCCCGGGGCGCAGGGCGCGCAGGGTCTCGATGGCGCCGAAGCTGATGCCGCTGCCGCCATGGCTGGCGACGCCGGTCGGCTTGTTCAGCGCCAGCAGGCGGGCGTCTTCGAAGACGATGGCCTGCTCCAGCCGACGCATGAACGCCTCGGGCGGACCCGCCTTGTCTCCTTCTTCAGTGAGACGAACGGGCGGTATCCGCACTTCGTCGCCGGCCTCCAGCTTGCGCTCTGCCTTGGCGCGGCCGCCATTGACGCGTACCTGGCCGCTGCGGACCAGCTTGTAGACAAGGCTGCGCGGGGCACCCTTGAGCTGGCCGAGCAGGAAATTGTCCAGGCGCTGGCCGGCACGGTCGGCCGGAACGGTGATCATGCGCACGGAAGGCTTGTCGCCGGCCGGCTTGGTAGGGTCTTGTGCAGTCATCAGCCTGTTTATTCTGTTACACTCGGGGGGCGAGATAAGGGATTGATTTCGTTGGAAGTTACTCAGGGCCAGAAGCCCCGCTTCCGACGAATCCGGCACAGTGCGCGACCACCGCCCGCGGGGCGGCCATGTTAGCGGCTCACCGGCGTTCCCGGCCATCGCCGATTGCCTGACACGCAGTCGCGCTGAACATGTCCCGTGCGGCGCTCCAGCCTGGCTGACAGCTGCCTCCGGCCCTGCAACACCCAAAACCAGAAAATTGAAGCGCTCCCGCGGCCTGCCGTGGTGTCGTAGCGCTGGAAACCCAAGCCGCCCTCCCCGCGCTTGCGCGAATGGGCGGCGAGCCGTGTCCAGAGGCGAAACTCCATGGCGTTCCGCGCGGTAGCCGCTTGCGAGGAACGCAACAATGAAGCGAATGCTGATCAACGCCACGCAGGCTGAAGAGCTGCGTGTTGCCATCGTGGATGGCCAGTCGTTGTATGACATCGACATCGAGCAGCCGTCCAAGGAACAGAAGAAGTCCAACATCTACAAGGGCCGGATCTTCCGCATCGAGCCCTCGCTGGAAGCGGCCTTCGTTGAATACGGTGGCGGCCGCCACGGCTTCCTGCCGCTGAAGGAAATCTCCCGCGATTACTTCCAGGCTGGTGTCGACCACAACAAGGCCGGCATCCGCGAGCTGCTGAGGGAAGGCCAGGAAATCGTCGTCCAGGTGGACAAGGAAGAACGTGGCAACAAGGGCGCTGCCCTGACCACGTTCATCTCCCTGGCCGGCCGCTACATGGTGCTGATGCCGAATTCGCCCAGCGCCGGCGGTGTCTCCCGTCGCATCGAGGGTGAAGACCGGGCCGCCCTGAAGGACGCCCTGGACAAGCTGAACATCCCCGACGAAATGGGCGTCATCATCCGTACCGCCGGCGTCGGCCGCGATGCGGAAGAGCTGCAGTGGGATCTGGATTACCTGCTGAATGTCTGGCGCGCCATCGCCGAAGCTGCCCTGAGCAAGCCGGCCCCGTTCCTGATCTACCAGGAATCGCGCCTGATCGTGCGCGCCCTGCGTGACTACCTGCGCGCCGACATCGGCGAGATCCTGGTGGACACCGAGGAGATGTACGAGCACGCCAAGGAGTTCATGCAGCAGGTGATGCCGCAGACCCTGCGCAAGCTCAAGCATTACAAGGACGACATCCCGCTGTTCAACCGCTTCCAGATCGAATCGCAGATCGAAGGCGCCTACGAGCGCAACGTGCGCCTGCCGTCGGGCGGCTCGATCGTGGTCGACCAGACCGAAGCGCTGACTGCCGTCGACGTCAACTCCTCGCGCGCCACCAAGGGCAGCGACATCGAGGACACCGCGTTCCAGACCAACCTGGAAGCGGCCGAAGAAGTGGCCCGCCAGCTGCGCCTGCGCGATCTCGGCGGCCTGGTGGTGATCGATTTCATCGACATGGCGTCCAACAAGCACCAGCGCGAAGTCGAGAACCGTCTGGCGAATGCGCTCAAGTACGACCGTGCACGCGTGCAGGTCGGCCGCATCTCGCGCTTCGGCCTGCTGGAAATGAGCCGCCAGCGTCTGCGACCGAGCCTGGGCGAATCCAGTCAGATCGTCTGCCCGCGTTGCGACGGCCATGGCCGCATGCGCAGCGTCGAGTCGCTGTCGCTGTCGATCATCCGCGTCGCTGAGGAGCATGCGATGAAGGAGAACACCGGGCAGGTGCTGGTACAGGCCCCGGTGGAGATCGCCAATTACCTGCTGAACGAAAAGCGCGGCGCGCTGGGCGAAATCGAGAAGCGCCACGAGGCGCCGATCGTGATCGTTGCCGACGAGCAGCTGCACACCCCGCATTACACCGTCACCCGTCTGCGCGACAACGAACTGGGCGAGGAAAGCGGCAAGCCGAGCTACCAGCGCGGTACCCCGCGCAAGCTGCCGGTACACGCGCTGACCAAGGGCCAGCTGAACATCCCGCCGCCGATGGTGACCCAGGTCAAGCACAACTCCCCCGCCCCGGTGCGGGACGAAGTGGAACCGACCGCAGCGCCGGCACCCGCGCCGGTGGCCGCAGTGGCTCCGGCTGCCGCCGCCAGCGGTGGCGTGGTTGGCTGGCTGAAGCGCATCTTTGGCGGCGAGCCCGCTCCCGCTCCTGCACCGGCACCGGCCGCGCGCCAGCAGCAGGATGGCGGCCGCCGTGACCGCAACAAGGATCGCAACAAGGACCGCAAGGACCGTCGCGAGGACAGCCGTGGCAACGGCGGCAATGGCAATGCGCAGCAGCAGAAGGACGGCGGCAACCGCAAGGACCGCGGTGAGCAGCGCAAGGATGGCCGCAACGGCGGCAACCAGGCCAATGGCAATGGCAATGGCCAGCAGCAGCCGCAGCAGCAGGGCAAGCCGAAGGACGCCCAGCAGCAGCCGCAGCAGAACAAGCCGCGTAACGAACAGGGTCAGGGCCAGGGCCAAAGCCAGCAGCAGCCGAAGCTGAAGCAGCCGAAGCAGCCGCGCCCGCAGGACGGTGACAAGCCGGCCGAGAAGCCGCAGCGTGCCGCTGCCGAAGCCCCGGCCGACGTCGTGACCGCAGCAGCTGCCGTGGCCACCACGACCGCGGTTGCGGCCACGGTCGCGGTGCAGGAAGAGAAGGCACTGGCACCGGCCGTTGCTACTGAAAACGTGGTCGACACTGTCGCGGCCGTGGATACCACCGCCGCCGCGACCGACGCCGAGGTCGTGGTTGCGACCGGCGCTACCGAAGAGGCTGCAGCCGATGCCGCAGGCGATCAGACCGGCGAAGGCGCAACGCGCCGCCGCCGTGGTCGTCGCGGTGGTCGCCGTCGTCGTCGTGGTGGTGCCGAGAACGCCGCCGGAGGCGACGTGCTGGGTGATGACCTGGACGACGGCGATGATGCCGAGGGCGATGACAACGACGGCGATTCCGTCGAGCACAGTGCCCAGGCTTCGGTGGACGCCCCGGTTGCCGCCGCGCAGCCGTCGCGTTCGCAGCCGGAATTCGACTTCGATGACGAAGTCGAGCCGGCCGCCGCTGATGCCGGCAAGCCGGCACGTGCACCGGTTGCGGTAGCCGCCGCAGTTGCTCCGGTCGCCGCCGTCAGCAGCGCCGTGGTCGAAGCAGCCGCGCCGGTGGCAGCCACGGTGCAGACCCCGGCTCCGCTGGAAGCCGTCGCCAAGGTCGAACCGACCCCGTCGCCGGTGCAGACCAGCATGCTGGATGCCATCGACGCGGCGACGCCCGTGCAGCCCGCGCCTGAAGCGGCTCCGGTGATCGAGGCGAAGCCGCCGGTGGTCGAGACCGCTGTCGCGATCGAAGCAGCCCCGGTCGCTGAACCGACCGCGGTGGTCGAAGCCGCTCCGGTGGCCGAGCCGAAGCCGGTGGTAGCCGACGTCGCGCCGGTGGTGGAAGCTGCTCCGGCAGTCGAACCGAAGGCCGCGGTTGAAGTCGCCCCGGTCGTCGAGCAGCCGGCAACGCCGGTGGCTGTCGAAGCCGCACCGGTGGAAACCGCTGCACCGGTCGCCGAGCCGGTCGTACCGGCGGCGGTCGACCCGATCGCCGATGGCCACGCCGACGCTGCCGCACAGGCCGCCGACGCGCAGGCTTCGGAAGAAGACGAGGACGCCGGCAAGCGCACGCCGCCTGCCGCCTGATCGATCGTTGATCGGCAACAACGAAACGGCGGGGATCGATGATCCCCGCCGTTTTTTTGTGCGTCTGGCGCCCACCGTCCCCTGCTATCAAGAGGGCACGCTCTGGTAGAGGCCAACCTTGGTTGGCACCGTGGGTTTCATGCACGCGGCAGCGCCTGTGCCAACCAAGGTTGACATCTACCGAGGCGTGCGTCAGTTTGCCGGCGCGAACTGCAGCCGGGTCCACACCCCGTAGTGATCCGACGCCCAACGGCCGCCGTCATCCGGCTGGTCGAACAGAATCTTCGCTTCGCGCGCGACCATCTCGTCCTGCTGGAAGAAGATGTGGTCGATCCGCGACGGCGCCTGGTAGTAATGACGGTTGAGCGTACTGACACCGGCCAGGTCGGTGTTGACGTGCACGCTGCCGTAGCTGTCGCCGTAGTGGCTGCGCAGCTCGCTCAGATCGCCGGCATCGACCAGTGCATTGAAGTCGCCGGCAATCACCACCGGTGCACCCGCAGAACTGCCGGCAATGAAACGCAGTAGATCCTCGACCTGGCTGCGGCGGATGCGCTGGCCGGCGTCGTCACTGCGCTCGTTGAGATGGGTGGCATAGACATTGACCGGCTTGCCGTCCACGTCGATGCGCAGATGGGCCACGGTGCGGTAGTCATCCAGCGGCAGCAGCAGGTGCTCGCCACGGGCCAGGATCGGGCGCCGGGTCAGCAGCGCATTGCCATACCGCTTGGGCGCTCCCACCGGATCGGTGGACACGAATACGTAGCGGTAACCGAGCTGGCTGGCCAGCCACTGCGCCTGGTTGCGCACGTTGCGCTTCTGGATCACTTCCTGCAGCGCGATGGCATCGGGCTGCAGGCGCTTGAGCTCAGCCACGATCGTGCGACGGCGGCTGGGCCAATCCTCGCGGTCATGGTGCAGGTTGAACGTCACCATGCTCATGCCAGGCTCGCTGACGGCCGCCGCGTTCGCCGCGGCGACCGGCTCAGCGGCTGCGGCCAGCCCCGGCAGGGCCAGCGCGATCGCCAGCCCCAGCACGCAGAGACGGCGGCCGATCCCGATCAGTTGACGCATGGTTACTGCCCTTTGCGTTCGGCGCGGCGCACCGCGCTCGGCACATCGATCTCGACCCGCGCCGGCAACTGGTGCACATGCAGCTCGTTGTTGATCCATTCCACCGTCTCGCCATTGACCGTCGCCTGGCCCGGTTCGCCTGCATACGGCCATGGCAGCACCACGCCGCCGGCTGGTGGCACCAGGCCGGGCTGCACCTCCAGCACCAGCTGCTTGTCGCTGCGCTGCAGGCGATAGTTGAGCTGCCCCTGCGGCGTGCGCAGGCCCTGCACGGCGATGCCCTCGCCCTGCAGCCACGACACCGGGATACCCGCGGCAAGCACCAGAGCCTCGTCTGCGTCGCGGTTGTAGGCGAACATATCCAGCGCCGAACGGACGAAGTCCGATGCGACCCACGCATGCGGCAGGTCACCCACAAAGAACGGCTTGCGCGGCGTACGCGAGACCACCTCGGCCCACTGGTTCCAGGCCTGCGGCGCGCGATCCTTGAAGAAGAACTCGGTGGCCTGCCAGGCGCGATCGCGCCAGCCCAGGCGCACGAACGCGGCGACGTTGCGCCATTCGTACGGCGTGTAGTCCTTCCATTCGCGCTTGCCATCGCGGCGCGCGACGAATTCGTTCCAGTAGCGCTGGAAGGTCGCGTCCAGCGCCTCCTGCGGCAACCGCCCCTGCTCGCCGCCCGGCGCCAGCGCGATCGTGGTGGACGTGGCATCGAAATCGCCCAGCTCGGCCGAGCCGGGCAGATAGTCGATGCGATGCTGTTGCATGGCCGCCAGCAGCGAGGCCTGTAGGTCATCACGGAACTGATCGCGCGATTCACTGATCTGCATCGCTTCGACCTTGCCCAGCTGCGCTGCCAGTTGCGCGGCGTCCTTGTAACCACGCAGCGCCCAGAAGTTGTCCCAGTACGAATGCATCGGCTTGGCCGAATAGCCCTCGTGGCTGATCGAGGCCGGCATCATCCCGTAGAAGGCAGGATTGCGCGCACGGTTCTCCTCGGTGCGCTCGCTGCCGCGCAGTTGTTCCATGTAGCTATAGGCGCCCAGCACGTGCGGCCACATCTGCTCGAGGAAGGCAGTGTCGCCGGTGTAACGGCCGTATTCGGCGATGTTGTAGATCAGCTCACCGTGGCTGTCGTTCTCCGGCACCGGATCGCTGCCACGCGCATCGACGCAGCACGGCACCTTGCCGTTCTCAAACTGATAGGGCGCATACCAGGTCACGTAGTCGCGCACGGCATCGCTGCGGCCCATCCGCAGCAGGCCTTCGGAGATCATCGCGCCGTCGCGGATCCAGCTGCGTGCGTACGAGCGCGTACCCGGCTGCAGACGCGGACCGACCCGTGAGATCAGCATGTGTGCCACCGCCGTGCGCAGGGTTTCCACCAGCGGCTGGCCGGCAGCCGGCACCTGCAGGGTCACAGCACCCAGCTTGTCGCGCCACATTGCCGCGACCTGCTGCTGCGCCTTGGCCACGTCCAGCGCCTGCGGCGCCCAGCTGCCCGTCTGCGGCAGCACGATCGCCACTTCGCGGCTCTGCCCGGGTTCGAGCTTGATCGTGTACAGCAGCGCGCCGGACGCCATGCCGGTCGGATCCTTCACGGCGGTGGTGCCGGGCAGCTTGCCGCTGGCCAGGTGCATCGCATCCAGCTTGCCGTCGAAGCTGCTGGCAAAGCGCGCATCCGGCACCTGCAGGGGATACAGCCGCGGTTCGCCATTGATGCGCACCAACTGCTCGCCCACGTCCAGGCTGTCGATGCGGCTGAAGCCGCCCACCGTGTTGAGGAACTGGGTGGGCGGATTGACCTGCCACGGACGGATCGCCAGTGCCAGGGTGTATTCGTGCGCGACCTTGTCCGGATTGCTCAACCGGTAGCGCCCGATCAGCTGCGCGCGCTCGGGCGTGCCCTGCACGAAGCTGGTCACCGACAGGCCGGCCTTCTCGTGCACCCAGTCGACCGTGGCGATCGGCAGGTAGCGATCCTGCAGCGACTGGGTGATGGCAACGTCGGCCCAATCCAGCAGCTTGCCGTCGAGGCGGATGAACGGCTCGATGCTGAAGCTGCCCTTGGCCGGCTCCAGTGCACCGTCCTCACTGATCAACGCCTGTTCCTGGCCACCGTCCAGGCCAAGCAGGGTCCAGTACGGCTGCTCGCCAACGTAAGCGCGCGGCAATGCGCCACGCGGCAGGTCGGCCGCCACCGAGGACAGGAAGGCATTAGGGGTCGCGGCGAACGCGAGCGGCTTCAGGGTGATGTCACGGATGCCGTAGCGCCAGTTCGGCCCGCTCTGCAGGTCGAAACGCACATAGCGCGCATCGGTGTCGGGCAGTGCCAGCCAGTCGCGGCCTCCGGCACCGGCGGTCACTTCGCGCACGGTACGCCAGTCACGACCGTCCTCGGAGGTGCGCACGGTGTAGCGGTTCGCTTCCAGGCTGGGCAGCCAGTCGATCACCGCACCGCCGATCTCGCGGCTCTTGTGCAGGTCCAGGCTGATGGTCTGCTGCTTGACCCCGCCACTGATCCAGAAGGTATCGGACTTGCCGTCGATCATCCGGTCCTGCAGCGCGGTTGCGGTATCGGCGATCACCGAGGGCCGCAGTGCCGAATCATCCTGCGCGGGCAGGCCCTGCAGGGTCAGCTTGTCGAAGCACACGGTGCCACGACCACCGACCTTGCTGTAGATCGTGAACTCCATCGACGCGCTGCGCGTCATGTCCTTCTCTGGCGATGGCCCCCAGGCCTTGTCGATCTGCCGGCGGCGGTACTCCACCGGCGTCCACGCCTTGGGGAAGGCGTAGCCGGGACGGTTGACCCACCACACGTTGTCGCCGCTGGCGTCGATCAGCTTGAACTGCAGGTCGTTGGCGGGCGAATCACCGCGCAGCTGGAAGCCGAAACGGTAGTTGGCCGGGTACTCGATGTTCAGCGGGCGACGGATGCCGACGTAGCCGGAGACCTCATGGAAGTCGTAATCCAGGCACAGCGCGCGGCCACCGCCGGCACCACTGACCGGCCGCAGCGAGCCGCTGACCTGGTCGGACAACACCAGCTTCCATGCGCTGATGTCGTCGAAATCATCCAGCACCTTCGGCGCGGGCAGCGCCGGTGGTGCGGCGATCGCCAGGGAAGACCACAACAGGCCCAGTCCAACGGCGATCGCACGCTTCATCCCTTCACGCTCCCCAGCAACAATCCTTGGATGTAGTACCGCTGCAGCACCAGGAACAGCGCCAGCACCGGAACCACGGTGACCACTGCGCCGGCCATCATCATTTCCACGTCCATGATGTGTTCGCGCGAGAGGGTGGCCAGGGCCACCGGCAAAGTGTAGTGCTCCTGGTCGGTCAACACGATCAGGGGCCACATGAAATCGTTCCATGCGCCCATGAAGGTGAAGATCGCCAGCGTCACCAGCACCGGCTTCAGCATCGGCAGCACGATCTGGAAGAAGATCCGCAGTTCCCCTGCCCCGTCGATGCGCGCCGCTTCCAGCAGCTCATCGGGAATCGAGCGGGCGTACTGGCGCACCAGGAAGATGCCGAACACGCTGGCCAGCGCCGGCACGATCACGCCGCCGAAGCTGTTGACCAGGCCCAGCTGCTTCATCAGCAGGAACAGCGGCAGCATCGCCACCTGTGCCGGGATCACCAGCGCCGCCATCAGCACCTGGAACAGGCGCTCACGACCGACGAAGTTGAGCTTGGCGAAGGCGTAGCCGGCCATCGTGTTGAGCAGCAGCGAACCGAGGGTGATCGCCAACGATACCAGCAGGCTGTTGGCGAAGTTGCCACCCATGCCGGTGCGCGCGAACAGCTCCGTGTAGTTGTGCGTGGTGATGCTGGACGGCAGCAGCGGCGGCGGGAAATGAGTCGCCTCACCCTGCGGCATGAACGAGACCGACAGCATCCACAGCAACGGTGCCAGGCTGACCAGGGCCAGCACCAGCAGCGCGCCGTTGATCATCCACGGGTGCCAGCGTGACTGGCCGATTTCACGACTCATACCAACTGCCTCTTGCGGCCAAAGCGCAGCATCACGGTGGTCACCGCCAGGATGATCAGGAACAGCAGGAACGCCACGGCCGAGGCGCGTCCCAGGTTCCACCACTTGAAGCCTTCCTCGAACATGAAATACAGCACGCTGACGGTGCTCTGCAGTGGGTCGCCACGGGTCATCACATAAGGCTCGGCGAACAGCTGGAAGTAACCGGACACGGTAATCACCCCGACCACCAGCAGCACCGGGCCGAGCATCGGCAGGGTGATGTGCAGGAACTGCTTCCAGCGCGAGGCGCCATCGATGCGCGCGGCCTCGTACAGGTCATGTGGGATCGCCTGCAGGCCGGCCAGGAAGATCACCATGTTGTAGCCGAAGTTCTTCCACACCGCGAACAACATGATGGTCGGCATGGCCCAGTTGGGATCGCCCAGCCAGTCGATCGGGCTGATGCCCAGGTGGCCCAGGCCGTAGTTCACCAGACCGTAGCTGGTGTGGAACAGGTAGCGCCAGATCACCGCCACCGCCACCAGCGTGGTCACCACCGGGGCGAACAGCGCCGTGCGGAACAGCGCCTTGAAGCGTGCCGCCGGGGCATTGAGCAGCATCGCCGCGCCCAGCGATACGCCGATCGACAACGGCACGCCGATCACCACGAAATACGTGGTGTTCCACAGCGACTTCCAGAACATCGGCGTCTGCAGCAGGTCGATGTAGTTGCCGAGGCCCACGAAGCGCAGGTTGCTGCTGTCGGCCAGCGCGTACAGGTCGAAGTCGGTCACGCTCAGCGCCAGCGCCGAGGCTACCGGCAGGCCGAAGAACACACCGAGCACGATCAGCGAGGGGCCGGCGAAGATCCAGCCGGCAAGGGAAGAACGTTTCATTGCGGGCTCCCGGCCGCGACTGCACTGGTCGAACCCGAGGGGGGTGCGCTGCGCTGCAGGCGTTGTTGTTCATGCATCCAGCGACGCTTGGCCAGCACCTTGTCCACGCGCTGGTCCAGTTCGGCCACGGCCTTGTCCTGCGGCAGGCCGCCACGCACCACCTGTTCGGTGACGATGCGCATTTCCTGCACGATACGCTCCCATTCGAGCACCTTCGGGGTCGGCTTCACACGCTCCAGCTGGTCGCGGAACGCGGCGGCAAGCGGATCGTTCGCCAGCGACGGCGCGTCCCACGTGCTGCGGCGCGGCGGCAGGTCGCCGATGATCGCGTGGAAACGCGCCTGGATTGCCGGCCGCGACAGGAACTCGATCAGCTTCCAGGACGCTTCCTTCTGCTGCGACTTGCGGAAGATCACCAGACTGGTGCCGCCGGCGATGCCCGCGCCCGGGCCATCCGGACCCGGCAGCGCGGCGGTGCCCCACTGCCCTTCCAGTTCCTTCGGCTGCAGCTTCTTGAACTCGCGGATGTTCCAGGGGCCAGAGATGTAGAACACGTTGAAGCCGCGGAAGAATTCATCCCAGACGTTGGAGATCTGCGTCTCGGACATCTTCGGCGCCCAGCCCTGCTCGAACATGTTGGCGTAGAAACCGAGCGTGCGACGGAAACCGGGGCTGGAGAAATTGCCGCGGGTATCATCGTCGCGCAGCAGCGGATCGGGCTGCTGCAGCGCCAGCGACAGCTGCTGCTCGAACTCGTTGATCGGCATCAGCACGGCATAACGGTTCGGGCCCTGCATGCGCTTGATCGCGGCCATCTGCTCGTTCCATTCCGCCCAGGTACGCGGCGGGTGGTCGAAGCCGGCCTTGGCCAACAGATCCTTGCGGTAGTAGATCAGGCGGGTATCGACGTACCACGGCACGCCGACCAGCTCGTCGTGGATCACGTTGGTATCCCAGATGCCCTGGAAGTAGTCCTTCGGATCGACCACCGTCGAGCGCTGCACGAACGGCTGCAACGGCGTCAGTGCGTTGAGTTCGGCGAATTCGGGCACCCAGGTGTTGCCGAGCTGGCATACGTCGGGCAGGCCATCGGCGGCGAACGCGGTCAGCAGCTTTTCGTGCGCTGCCGTCCACGGGATGTTCTGCACATCGACCTTGATGCCGGGGTTCTCCGCTTCGAATTCGTGGATCAGCTCGCTGACCACTTCGGCCTCGCGGCCCATCGCCCAGAAGCGCACGGTGGTGGTGCCCTGCTCGGGGCGGGCACAGCCGGCCATGACCAGCGCGGCCAGTGCAGGCAATGCCCAGCGTCGCAGGCGGTGTTTCCAGTCGTGCACCTTGTTACTTCCCCTGGCCGGTGTTGCGGTTGGCATTGTTTTTCTGTTCCTGCGCGGCGGCCGCACGTGATTCAGCGATACCGACCGCACGTGCCGCCGCGGCCTTCTCATCCTTCTGCAGCTCCAGCGGCTGGAAGGAACCTTCCGGCGCCAGCCAGCCACCACTGAAGCCCGCCCGTTCCAGGCCCTTGCGGATGTACGGGTTCTTCTTCATCACATCCCAGACGAAGTCATTGCGGTAGTTGGCGATCATGGTCAGGATCGGGCCCTGGTCGATGGCGATGTAGTCGCTGGCGACCCAGCCGCGATCAGGCACCACGCGCCCGGTCTTGATCGGGATGTCGTAGTTGAAACTGGGATTGAACGAATCCAGGAAGCCATAGCTGGAGTAGATGTAGTCGCCGTAGCGCTTGTGCATCTCCAGCGTGGCCGGGATCACTTCCTCGGGCGCGAACACGACCGAGGAGATCGCGGCGGTTGGCGCGATCGTGCCGTCATCGAAATTCTCGCGCAGGCCTGCGCCGCGCGAAGAGTAATGGCGGAACTGGCGCTGCTCGCCGCGGTATTCCTGGGTGGTGTTCTGCGGACCATCACTGGCGGTCAGGCCCCACACGTTCTCGCCGTACTCCTTCCAGTTCATCGGATTGGCGATGGCGTACTCGCGCTGGGCCAGCGCGGCCGAACGGCTGTTGAGGAAGTAGGTGCTGCCACGCTCGCGCATGTAGGCATCCTGGATGTCGCGGAAATCGATCCAGACGTGGCTGTACTGGTGGCCGAACAGCGGGCCGAAGGACAGGTATTCCTGGCCCTGGTAGACACCCCAGTCGTTGTCGTAGGTCCGCGTCCATACCGTCCACGCATCCGGACTGACCGGATGGCTGGGCGAACCCAGGGCAAGGATGTAGACCATCATCGCCTCGTTGTAGCCCATCCAGTCATGGTCGATGAAGCCGTTCTCGGGGAACCAGCCCATCGAGATCAGCGGCGCACGCTGCTGCAGCCACGGCCAGTCGACCTGCTTGTACAGGGTGTCGGCGATCTGCCGGATTTCCTTCTCGCGCGGATCGTCGCCGTCGTAGTACGACTGGGCGAACAGCACGCCCATCATCAGCAGCGCGGTGTCCACCGAGGACAGTTCCACCCAGCTGTCGTAGCGGCGCCCTTCCTGCATGTCCAGGAAGTGGTAGTAGAAGCCTTTGTAGCCGGCCTTGCCGGTGCGCTGCGGGCCCATCGGCACGTCGCGGAAGAACTTCAGGGTGGTCAGGGTGCGGTCGATCGCCTGGTTGCGGCTGACCCAGCCGTTCTCGATGCCGATCGGATACGCGGTCAGGGCGAAGCCGACCGAGGCGATGCTGGCGAACGGCCGCGACGGATAACGGTCCGGGGTGAGGCCGTTGATCTCGTTGGTGGTATCCCAGAAGAACTGGAAGGTGCGGCGCTCGAGGTCATCGAACAGCGGCGGCAGCTCGGGCTTCATCGGCCGAGGCGGTGCGTCCGCCTCGATCAGGATCACCGGCGGGCGCGGCTTGGCAGGCTCCTGCTGGGCCGGTTTGCAGGCGGCGATGGCCAGGGTCATCGCAGCGGCGGTCATCAGGTGGCGTGCCTGCATGGCGCGGTTCCTCCGGTGGGCTGATCGATGAAAGAGCATAACGTCCAATGACCTGAAATCGTTTACAAAGTGCGGTCTTAAAAAACCACGGAAACGTGGTCGATGACACCGCAGTCATTGCCCACGCCATTGCCCCCTGTCTGGCAATGGCCTGGACAATGGACCGGCCCGGAGGCCGGCCATTGCCGTTAAAACCGGAGCCATCGGCGATCCGATGGCTCCGTGATGCTGCACCAGGCATTCCGCTTAGAAGCGGAAGCCCACTTCCGCCTTGACCTGGCGCGGGGTACCGACGATGTCGCCGGTCTCGTTGTAGCTCGCGGTCAACTTGCCGTTCTTGTAGTAGTTGTAGTTCGAGAAGTTGTCGAAGTTGAACACGTTGATGATGTCGATACGCGCATACAGCTCGGTATCGCCCGCCATCTTGAACGTCTTGGTGGCCTGCAGGTCGACCGAACGGTAGCCGAAGATCTTGCCGCCCAGCAGGAACTTGCCATTGCCACCCGGAACCGCCGCCATCGGGGTCGGCAGATCGAAGCCGTTGGCCTGCGGCACACCGTACCAGTCATTGATCGCGGTCGGCGTGGCCAGGGTGATCTTGCCACCGAAGGTGATGCCCCAGAAGCCCGCGTACGAACCGGTCACCACCAGGCGGTGGCGCGGCGCGCCGTTGGAGCGGATGGTCGGGTAGTCACCGATCACGCCGCGGTCGAACGCGTAGTGCTCGTTGATGTCACGGTTGTGGCGGGCAGTGGTCCAGGTATAGGCAATCGAGGTACCCCAGCCACTTTCCTGGGTGAACGGCTTCTGCGCCGACAGCAGGATCTGGGTGGCGCGGGTCTTGATGCCCTGCTGGCCGATGATCAGGCTGCCGAAGCCCGGCACATTGCAGCTCCAGGCCTGGCCCAGGCCAGGTTCGGTGCCACCGCACAGGCGCGGGTCATCGAAGAAGTTGCCGGTCGGGTAACGGTTGCCCAGGGTGAAGGCGAAACCATCGTAGGTCAGCGTGCGCGCGATGGTGGCATCGGTCAGCCAGTCGCCGATCTGGTTGCTCATGCCCAGGCTGAACTGATCAGCGTAAGGCACCTTCAGGTTGTTGTTCAGCAGGTCGACTTCCAGGCCGGCATTGCTGGTCGAACCGACCAGGCTCTGCAGGTTGCCGATGCCGTTGAGCAGGTTCGGGTTCCAGTCATAGCAGGCCGCATTGCCCTGGAAGCACTGGCCGGTGGCCGGGTTGCGGAAGTAGATGGTCGGCTGCGGCAGGGCCAGCTTGGTGGTTTCCAGCTGCAGGTAGTCGAACAGGTCGCGGTCGTAGGAACGGCCCGCGCCACCGTGGATCACGTGCTGCTCGTCGGCATTGATGTCATACGAGAAGCCCAGGCGCGGCTGCCAGGCATTCTTGAATGCCTTGCGGTTGTGGCCGTTGCTGATGTAATCGTTGATGTTCAGGCCACTCAGCGCCAGCGTATCGGCGTAGCTCTGGCCGGCTGCGGCACGCGGGTCCTGCGCGAACAGTGCGTTGACCACTTCCGGCGGGGTCACGAAGTCCAGGTAGGACGGGTTCTTCTCGTAGTCCCAGCGCAGGCCGAGGTTCAGCTGCAGGTGGTCGTTGACCTGCCAGTCGTCCTGGATGAACAGGCCGATCTGCTTGACCTTCGAACGAACTTCGCCGGACACGCCGGATACGCCGGTGACCGGCTTCACGAACTGCGCCTTGTACGGGATGCTGTCCGGGAAGGTCGGGTTGTCGATGGTGTAGTAGAACTGCGGATTGATCTGCGCCGCGTCGGAGGCGTACAGGTCGATCTGCTTGTACTTGGCACCCATCTTGATGGTGTGGTCACCGGCCCACTCGATGCCGTCCAGGGTCAGGTTGTCTTCGATCGACCAGCCCTTCTGGCCCTTCACCTGCGACGACATCGCCGAGGAGCCGCCGATGGAGACGATCGGGCGCTCCTCGTTGGCGCCGTCCGGAGCGGTGTAGTTGAAGCCGTTGCCCAGGCTCAGCGGCTTGGGATTGTTGAACGAATCCTCGTGGGTGACCATCAGCTCGTTGTAGTAACGCTCACCGCTGTGGTTCCAGCGCAGCGCGTAACGACGGTCGGTGTTCTTGGTTTCCTTGCCAGCCATCGGCGCGGTCTGGTCCGAGAACTGCTGCTGGGTTTCGTCACGGTCCTGGAAGGTCAACTCCAGGCGGTCGTTGTCGGTCGGCTCGAAGTCGATCTTGGCGAAGATCAGATCCTGCTGGAACGGCTGGCTGGCCGGGCCCAGGCCCGCCTGCGCATCGGCCGGCACACGGTCGGCCTTGTTGGTCACCGAGCCGTGCGGAGCGATGGTCACCGGCAGGTCGAAGCGCTTGGCTTCATAGGTCACGAAGAAGTGGGCCTTGTCCTGGATGATCGGACCGCCCAGGGCGAAGCCGTATTCCTTCTCGGCCGAATCTTCCTTGCCCTTGTTCGGCTGACGCTCGGCCGGGGTCATCGCACGCATGCTGTCGTTGGTGTAACGGTAGAAGGTTTCACCCTTGAACTCGTTGGTACCCGACTTGGTCGCAGCGGTGACGGCAGCGCTGGACACCTGGCCGTACTCGGCCTTGTAGTTGCCGGTGATGACCTTGTATTCACCGATGGCCAACTGCGGGAACGGGTTGCCGGCGCTGCCGGACTGGCCGGCCACGCCGCCACCCTTGACGTAGCTCTTCTGGCCCACGCCGTCGATGTAGACGTTGGTGCCGTCGGAGTTGGTGGCACCGCCGCGCAGCGAGGTGTTGCCCTTGGCATCGCGGGTGAAGATCATGCCCGGCACGGCGTCGGCGAACTCCAGGAAGTTGCGCGACACCTGCGGGGTGGTCTGGATCTGCTGCAGGCTGACGGTCTTGCCGACTTCGGAGGTACGCACTTCCTGCAGCAGGGTCGGCGCGACGACGTTGACGGTGTCCAGATTGGTGGCGGCGGTCGTACCGGTGCCACCGGCGGCGGCGCCAGCAAAGTTGAGCGTCGAGGTCGAGGCGACGGTGACGGTGACCTTCTGCGTCTGGCCGTTGGCCACAACGTCATAGGTGCCCGGGTCCAGGCCCATCAGCGAATAGCTGCCGTCGGCGCGCACGGTGCCGCGACGCACGGTACCGGTGGCGACGTTGGTGGCGGTGACTTCGGCACCGGCCTGCGCGCCGGAGACCTGGCCACGCAGGCTGGCGTTGGCCGACTGCGCCATGACGTTCGGGGCGGCGGCCAGCATCAGGCAGCTGACCAGGGCGGTGCTCAGCAGCCGGCGCGCCGGCGTGCGGATCGTGGAATGCATCATCAACTCAATCTCCGGGTGGCGGTGACCGCTTGCGCGGCACCTGCGATCAATCAAAAAAGAAGGAACGCCTCTGGCTTCAATGGCCGGATGGCGGAGTGGTGGAATCGCGAACAATCAGGCGCGGGACCAGGGTCTGTTTGTCCCCTGTCCCATCCGTGGAGGTGCCGTCCATCAACTGCAGCAAGCGCGACATCGCCCGATCGCCCAGTTCGGCGATGCTGACCTGCATGGTGGTCAGCGACGGGTGGACGAAACGCGCAAGCGGAATGTCATCGAAACCGGCCAGGGCGACATCGGACGGCACATGGACACCTGCCTGCGCGAAGGCATACAGGCAGCCCAGGGCCATCATGTCGTTGGCGGCGAATACGGCATCGGGCAGCGTGCCGGCTGCCAGCAACTCCTGACCGGCGCGATGGCCGGAAGCTTCGTCGAAATCACCGGGCAACTCGATCCCCTCGGCGCCACCGCCAAAAGCCGCCAGCGCATCACGGAAGCCGCGCAGGCGCTCACGCGCGTCGAAGTTGAGGTCCGGGCCAGAAATGAATGCAATGCGCCGATGGCCGGCGTCGAGCAGGTGGCGGGTCATCGCCATCGCCCCGGCGTGGTCATCAATGCTCAACACCGGATGGTCCTGCCCAGGCAGGTAGGTGTTGATGAGTACCGTCGGCAATGCCTGCGGCAGGTTGTCGGTCAGGAACCCCGGGCTCTCGGCATAGGGTGAGAGCACCAGCAGACCGTCGACCCGGCCGCGCATGGCACGCAGGGCTGCGCCCTGCTGCTCCTGGTCGCCGTGATAGCTCGACACCAGCAGGTGCTGGCGCCGGCTGCGGGCGACGTTGTCGATGCCACGCATCAGCTCGGAGAAGAATTCGCCGTACAGGTCTGGAAGCACTACGCCCACCGTATTGGTGCGGCGGCTGCTCAGGCTGCGGGCGGCGGCGTGCGGGGTGTAACGCAGCCGTGCGGCCACCTCCAGCACAAGCTGGCGGACCGGTTCGGCGACATTTTCATGCCCGTTGAGCGCGCGCGAAACGGTGGCCACAGAGACCTTGGCTTCACGGGCGACGTCTTTGATTGTTATGGCTGCTTTGTTCACGAAGCCGCCCTCCACGGCTTGGATCTACCAGCAATGGCGCGGAATGTAAGCGTTTCCATCTGCGCTTGTAAACAGTCCGTTAGGCGAATGTCCCTAAACGGACACAGAAATCTGTCCTTGGCAGGCCCCTCGACGGACCTGCCAGGACAGCTCGGGACAGGGTTTCAGCCCTGCTCTGACGGGGTGTGTGCGCGGATGGACAACGCGTGGATGTCGGTTTCCATCAGCGTGCCCAACGCCGCGTAGACCGCGCGATGACGGGCCAGCGGCGCCATTCCCGCGAAGCGCTCGCTGACCACGTGCACGTTGAAATGGCCACGACCATCGCGCGCTCCGGCGTGGCCTGCATGGCGATGGCTGTCGTCTTCGATCTCAAGCACGCTGGGGGCCAGTGCTTGTTGCAGCGCATCACGAATCTGCTCGATCCGTTTCGCGTTCACGGCAGCACCTTGCGGAACGGACGCACCTGTACCCGCACGTAGACGCCCGCGGCGACGTATGGGTCGGCATCGGCCCAAGCCTGGGCCTGCTGCAGCGAGTCGAAGCCGGCAATCACCACCGAGCCACTGAACCCTGCCGGGCCCGGGTCTTCGCTGTCGATCGCCGGACACGGTCCAGCCAGAAGCAGGCGGCCTTCATCGCGCAATGCGGTCAGCCGCGCCAGGTGCTCGGGCCGCGCCTGCAGCCGCTGGGCCAGGACATCCTGGCCGTCATATCCTTCAATCACATACCACACCGGCATTTCCTCGCTCGCGTTGCTGGTCAAGCGATTCTAGCCAATCCAACACCCTGCCCGGCCTCGGCTGGACACCGACGCGGCAAAGGCTTACCCTAGGGACCATTGCACGTGGCTGGATGCAGCAGCCCGTCGGTTTTTGCGGCCAACGCAGCCCCCGACGACCGACCCGCTGCTTCGAACCGGTCCACCCGACCGGGCCCCGTAGACGACCTCCCGTAGTCCTGTCGCTGCCGTGTCCTGCGGAGCGTCATATTGTTTGATGTGTGGAACCGCGCCGAGACAGGCGTGCTTGGTGTCCTGGCGGTCCGTGGCAGTTGCCCGGTATGCCAGCTGCCGCGACTGGTCCGTTGCAATCCTGATCTCCATTAGATGACTTCCGAACTCGCGCTCGACGCGAACACGCCAACCCGGCCGCCCGCCCCCCAGCAGCAGGAAATGCCGTTGGCCGTGGTGCATGGGCAACCGGTCCTGCAGATTCCGCAGGACCTGTACATCCCGCCGGATGCGCTGGAAGTCATCCTGGACGCCTTTGAAGGACCGCTGGACCTGCTGCTGTACCTGATCCGCCGGCAGAACCTGGACGTGCTGGACATCCCCGTGGCCGAGATCACCCGGCAGTACGTGGAATACATCACCGTGATGCGCGAGCTGCGCTTCGAGCTTGCCGCCGAGTACCTGGTGATGGCGGCGATCCTGGCGGAAGTGAAGTCGCGCATGCTGCTGCCGCGCCCCCCCAGCGTGGAGGGCGAGGAGGCCGATCCGCGTGCGGAGCTGGTGCGACGGCTGCAGGAGTACGAACGCTTCAAGCAGGCCGCCGAGGATATCGACGCCCTGCCCCGGCAGGACCGTGACACCAGCGTGGCGCATGCCTTCATGCCCGAGCGCGCCGCAGTGAAGCTGCCGCCGCCGGTGGACCTGAAGGAAATGCTGATGGCGCTGCACGACGTGCTCAAGCGCGCCGAGCTGTTCACCGGCCACGCGATCAAGCGCGAGGCGCTGAGTGTCCGGCAGCGCATGGGCGAAGTGCTGGGACGGCTTGAAGACGGCAGGTTCTATCGTTTTGAAAACCTGTTCACCGCCGAAGAAGGCAAGCTGGGCGTGCTGGTCACGTTCCTGGCCGTGCTGGAACTGGCCAAGGAGCAGCTGCTGGACCTTGTGCAGGAAGAACCGCTGGCGCCGATCTACGTGAAGTCCCTGGCCGCCGGCAATACCAATGCCCCGCTGCAGTTCAGCAGCGAATTCGACGACAACGACGCCGCCAATGAAAACGAGTGAGCGCTGACTGCCGATGGATCAAACGCTGATCAACCGCATTGTCGAAGGTGCGCTGCTGGCCTCCAGCCAGCCGCTCACCCTGGCCCAGCTGAAGGACCTGTTCCCGGAAGATGAGCCGGCGCCGCCGGGCAGCATCGAACGTGCGCTGGAACGGCTGCGCGAGAGCTGCCAGGACCGTGGCGTGGAACTGGTGGAGGTGGCCTCCGGCTTCCGCTACCAGGTGACTGCCGAAGTACATGGCTGGATCAGCCGGCTGTGGACCGAACGCAAAACCCGCTACACCCGCGCCACCCTGGAAACGCTGGCACTGATCGCCTACCGGCAACCGATCACCCGTGGCGAGATCGAGCAGGTGCGCGGCGTGGCGGTCAGCAGTAACATCATCCAGGCACTGGAAGAGCGCGAGTGGATCCGCGTGGTCGGCCACCGCGACGTACCCGGCAAGCCCGCCCTGTTCGGCACCACCAAGGGCTTCCTGGACTACTTCGGGCTGAAACGCCTGGACGAACTGCCGCCCCTTTCCGAGCTGAAGGACCTGGGCGACCTGGAACCGCAGCTGGCGCTGGATCGCGACGCCCCCCTCGCCGCCAGTGCCGACGGCCCGGACGTGAGCGCCGACCCGGATACCGCTGCAAATGACGACGCCGGCATCACCGCTGGCGACACCCCCGATTCTGCCGACGCACGTCCTGCGGCGGCCGACGATGAGCAAGCACCTTCGCCCTCCGATGATGGGCACCCCGATTCCGCGCCGGGCGAGCGCGCGGTGACAGTGAACGAACGCGAAGACAACGCCGTCGCGAAGACGACCGTGGCTGTTGACCAAGCCGATTCCGAACCAGAGGCCGACCTCGAAACCGTCGGCCGGAGCAAAACTGATGAGTGACACCCCCCGCAAGCCCTCGTTGAACAAGCTTTCGCTCAAGCGCGAAGCCACGTCCGAACAGTTCAAGCTGGAAGAACGCCTGCACAAGGTCCTGGCCCAGGCCGGCCTCGGCTCGCGTCGTGCGCTGGAACAGCGCATCGCTGAAGGCCTGGTCAAGGTCAACGGTGAAGTCGCGCAGACCGGCATGTCGGTCAAGAGCGGCGACAAGATCGAGCTCGACGGTCGCGGCTTCGTCGCCACCGCGCTGGCCGAACCCTCGCGCGTGCTGGTCTACAACAAGCCGGAAGGCGAAGTGACCACCCGCGAAGACCCCGAAGGTCGCCCGACCGTGTTCGAATCCCTGCCGGCGCTGAAGGGCGCCCGCTGGATCGCCGTCGGCCGCCTGGACATCAACACCACCGGCCTGCTGCTGGCGACCACCGACGGTGAGCTGGCCAACGCCATGATGCACCCCTCGTTCGAGGTCGAGCGCGAGTACGTGGTGCGCGTGCGTGCCCCGGAAGGCGAGGACAAGGTGCCTGACGCCGTCGTCGACCGCCTCACCCGTGGTGTCGCGCTGGAAGATGGCCCGGCCAAGTTCGATGAGATCGAACGCATCGGCGGTACCGATTCGCACGACTGGTTCCGCGTCGTGGTGAAGGAAGGCCGCAACCGCGAAGTGCGCCGCCTGTGGGAATCGCAGGGCTGCCAGGTCAGCCGCCTCAAGCGCACCCGCTACGGCAAGGTCAGCCTGCCGCGCGAACTGGCCCGCGGCCAGTCCGTCGAACTGCCGGGCAGCCAGGTCGAAGCGCTGCGCGCCGAACTGAAGCTGGAAGAAGGCGCGCCGTCGGCCCTGACCCTGCAGCCGGTGATCGGCCAGCGTCGTGCCGCCAAGACCACCGTGCGCGTGCGCGAAGGTGGCCGCGGCAACGCCTACGTCAACGGGCACAACACCGCCGATGAAGGTCGCGAACTGCGTCGTTTCGACAACGTCCGCGAAGACCGCGGCCGCGGTCGCGGCGGCAAGGGTGGCGGCGGTTTCAAGGGCGGCCTGACGGTCAGCGGTGAAGCCGCAGCCAAGCAGGCGCAGCGCCCGTTCAAACAGCGCGCGCCGAAGAACGACCGCTCGCTGCCGGAAGGCAACCCGGCCGCATTCCGTACCTGGTACGTGCCTGATGGCGTCAGCACCGGCCCGAGCGGCCACCGCAATGCCGGTCCGGGCGCACGCGGCCCCGGCGCGCGTGGTCCGGGTGCAGGTGCAGGCGGCCAGGGCCGTCCGTACGGCAAGCCGAAGGGCCCGGGCGCAGGCGCCGGTGGCGGCCAGGGTCGCGGCGGTTACGGCGGTGAAGGTCGTGGTGGCTACGGTGGAGAAGGTCGTGGTGGCGCCGGCGGCCAGGGTCGTCCGGCCGGTGCGGGCAACCGCTCGCAGGGCCAGGGCAACAAGCATCCGTACGGCCATCCGGGCAATGCCCCCAGCTTCCCGTCCGACCACGCCAATCCCGGCTTCAGTCCGTACGGCACCTCGCGTCCGGCCGGCAACGGTCGTCCGGGCGGCAATGCGAATGCACGTCCGGGTGGTAACCGTGGTCCGGGTGGTCCGGGCGGCAATCGCGGTCCGGGTGGCCCCGGTGGCAATCGTGGTCCCGGCGGCCCGGGTGGCAACCGCGGCCCGGGTGGCCCCGGCGGCAACCGTGGCCCGGGTGGCCCGCGTCGCAGCGGCCCGCGCGGCGGCTGATCGGCCGCACTGCTGACACATGAAAAACCCCGGCTCCGGCCGGGGTTTTTCTTTAAACAGGGAACGGAGGGGATCAAGTCGTTTTTGCCAGACTGTGTGTCGAATGGGCGAAAGCGACTTGATCCCCTCCGTCCCCTTTCGCGTGGCGCTGGAAGGCGGCGGGTGTGGTGCCAGCCATGCTGCGGAAGAAGGCAATGAACGGGCTCTCTGCCGAGAAGCCGGTGTCCTGCGCGACGTGTGCGACGCGATGGCCAAGCAGCAGCAGTTCCATCGCCCGCATCAGGCGCCATTGCTGGCGCCAGGCTTGGTAGCCCATGCCGGTGTCGCGCTGCATCAGCCGGCCCACGGTGCGCACGCTCAAGCCCGTGCGTGCGGCCAGCTCCCCCAGTTCGGGCGGCAGGTGTTCGGCCAGCGGCAGGCAACGTGCGATGCGTGGATCGTGCGGCAATGGCAGGTCCATCGGCGCTACCGGTGCGGCGGCGATCTCCAGCAAGCACAGCGCGAGCTGGTGGTGCGCACGTGGCGCCTGCCAGTCGTGATCGAACGGTGCCTGCGCGATCGGCTCCAGCAGCGCCTGCAGCAAGGGCCCCACCCCGATGATTGCCGGCTGCTGCGGCAGCTGTGCCGACAGCGTGGTATCGAAGTACAGCGAGCGGTAGTCCACCGCCTGACGCATCTGCGCGCGATGGCGCAGGCCGCCAGGGATCCAGGCCGCGCGCGACGGCGGCAGCAGACTGATGCGGTCACCAAAAGTCAGCCGCGTGCAGCCCTGCCGCGTGTACAGCAGCTGCGCACGTGCGTGCTGATGCCAGCCCGAATCGTGATCAGCCAGCGACGAGGCAATGCCCAGCACCGGCGCGTCCCAGGCATCGGCATCGAAGTGCGCATCCGGCTGCAGCCAGGCCATGTCCGATTTCCTACACTTTCTGTCAGGACCGACAGATTGCGCCAACGCGCCGGCCACCACAATGCGCGGCCCCGATTCCGGAGCGCCCGCATGTCGCGTCGCCTGTTGCTGCTCACCATCGCGCTGCTGATGTTCCCGCAGCTGGCCCAGACCCTGTACAGCCCCGCCCTGGCCGATCTCGCCGGGCGCTTCGCGCTGCCCCCGGGCGCCGCCAGCCAGGCGATGAGCCTTTACCTGTTCGGTTTCGCCGCCGGTGTCGCGCTGTGGGGATGGCTGGCCGACTGTATCGGCCGCCGCCCAGCCCTGCTCGGCGGCCTGGCCGTGTTCGCACTGGCGGCCTGCGGAGGCCTGCTGGCCAGCACGTTCGGCCAGGTCCTGCTGGCCCAGGCACTGGCCGCGCTGGGCGCGGCGACGGCCTCGGTGGTGACGCAGACAGTACTGCGCGATCACCTGCAGGGGCCGGCCTTGGCGCAGGCGTTCTCGTGGATCGGCATGGCGCTGGCATTGAGCCCGGCGATCGGGCTGGCACTGGGGACGTTGCTGGTTGCCACCCATGGCTATGCCGGCGTGCAGGCAGGCCTGCTGCTGATTGCCCTACTGCTGATGCTCGGATGCACATCCGGCCTGCACGAGAGCCGCCCTGCCAACGTCGGGCACACCCCTCTGCTGCCACTGCTGCGGCAACTGCTCTGCGACCGCTGGATCTGGTCACAGGCGCTGCTGGTGATGGCATTCAACGTGGCCATGTACAGCTGGTACGCCCTGGGGCCCTTCGTGTTCGAGCGACTGCACTGGCCGCTGGCCTGGTTCGGTGCCAGCGGAGCGCTGCTGGCGCTGGGTTCGGCGCTGGGCGCCTGGGGCAATGGCCGCCTGCTACGCGCAGGCGCGTGCGCCACCACCCGCATCCAACTCGCCGCGGGGCTGGTGCTGGCCGGTGGCCTGTTGGCTGTACTGCTGCATGATCGACCCGCTCTGGTCGTGGCGATGGTGCCGGTGGTGACCGGCTTCGGCCTGGCCATTCCCAATGTGCTCGGCCAGGCCCTGCGCGGCTATCCGCATTGCCTCGGCAGCGCAGGCGCGCTGTTCGGCCTGCTCTATTACCTGTTGATCGGCGTGGCGATGGCCGTGGTCGGTGCACTGCAGCTGCTGGCACCGACGCTCATCGCATGCGGGCTGCTTGCACTTTGTCTGCAGCGGCCGCGCGCCGTTGTGGCCTAGGAATTATTGCAAAGGCCATGCGCTGTGCGCTGCTTCCGGAATCGCCCCCTATGCACTGGCTATCGTGCGCACTCTCCCCAACGAGGCAGATGCCCATGATCACCATCACCGCCGAACAGGCCCGCGCCAACGCAGATGCCGCTACGCGTCCTGTCGACCAGTACTACCGCGATCTCGACACATCGATCCAGGCGGGGTCGGAAAATGGCCGCCGCTACATCGTGTTCGGCTTCAGCCAGGCTTTGGCCAGCGAGCGGCTCGTCGAGGGCGTCGTCGCGCAGTTGCAGAAGAATGGCTTCGAGGTCGAACGACTGCCCAGCGATGCCGAGCAGCATTACATCCGCATCAGCTGGGAAGGAGCCGCGCCGGCCCGGCTCAACGCCGGCTGATGGTGAACGCGGCGCCGTCCACACCCAGGTCCCAGCCCTTGCCGGTGCCGGACAGGGCCAGCGAGATATCGCCCTTGGTCATCACCTGCGCGTTGCTGGACTTCACTGCACCCGCGTGCGCGCCTACCGAGGCGTAGGTACCCAGCAGCTCGCCGACGCTGCTGGCGCCGGTGAAGCTGCCACGGCCATCGGTGATCTTCGACTTGCCGACGGTCAGGCCGCCACCCTTCAGCTGGATCCGCACAGGCATGCTGGCGCCGTTGGTGCAGTGGATGGTGCCGTTGCCCGAGGCGGTCTTGTAGATCAGCGACCAGCCCGACAGGTTGTAGCGCAGCTGGCAATCAAGATTGCCACCGGCCTGCGCGGTCGGGGCCAGGGAGGCAGTGGCCAGCGCCAGCAGCAGGGCAAACGGCTTGGTATTCATCGGCAGAACGTCCACATCGGTCGGAATGTGGGCGAATCTAGCAGCGCGCGCGTGCACGTTGGATGCAGGCGCGCGCGGTGAGGCAGGAGGCGTTCAGCCGCCGTATCAGGCCTGCACATCCAGATGGAAGGCGTCGGCATCGAGCATCGCCGGGAAGCGTGCACGGTGCGAGGCCAGCGCTTCGGCCGAGATGGTGGTGGTCACCACCTGCTCGCGCTCGCGGATCTCCACCTGCGGCTGGCCGAGGAAGTCGATGACCGCACTATCGCCGGCGTAATGCAGCTGGTTGCCGTCCACGCCTACGCGGTTGACCGCAGCGACGAAGCACAGGTTCTCGATCGCCCGCGCGCGCAGCAGGGTCTTCCACGCATAAGCGCGAGCCGACGGCCAGTTGGCGACGAAGATCTGCAGGTCGAAGTCCAGCTGTTCAACACGCTCGACGTTGTAGCGGTTGCGGCAGAACACCGGGAAACGCAGGTCGTAGCAGACCTGCGGATTGATCCGCCAGCCCTTCCATTCCACGCACAGGCGGTCGCGGCCGGCGGCATAGCGCTCGTGCTCGCCACCGTAACGGAACAGATGGCGCTTGTCGTAGTACTGCAGGCCACCGTCGGGGGTGGCGAACAGCAGGCGGTTGTAGACACCCTCGCCATCGCGCAGCTGCACGCTGCCGATCACCGCCGCGTTCAAGGCCTTGGCCTGTTCGCGCACCCAGGCCACGGTCGGGCCGTCCATGCCTTCGGCCTGGGCGATGGCCTCGTTGGAAAAGCCACTGGTGAAGGTCTCCGGCAGGATGACCAGATCGGTGGTCCCCGCCAGCGGCGCCAGCAGCGCACCGTAGTAGGCGCGGTTACCGGCCGGGTCGTGCCAGCGCGTGTCGCCCTGAACGAGGGAAATGCGCAGATCCTGCATGTCGTCTACTCCGCTCACAGCAGGCGCAGGCGTTCGATCGCCGCGTCCAGGGTGGCCTCGTTCTTGGCGAAGCACAGGCGTACCAGGCGCTGGCCGACCGGCGCGGTTTCGTAGAACGGCGACAGCGGGATGGCGGTGACGCCCTTCTCGATGGTCAGCCACTTCACGAACTCGTGGTCCGGCAGGTCACTGATCGCCGAATAATCGACCAGCTGGAAGTAGCCGCCCGGCACCGGCAGCGCCTTCAGGCGGGTACCGGCCAGCTGCTCGCGGAAGCGGTCGCGCTTGGCTTCATAGAACGCGCCCAGTTCCAGATGATGCTGCGGCTCGTCGCGGATCATTGCGGCAAAGCCGTACTGCGCCGGGCCGAAACTGGTGAAGGTGTTGTACTGGTGCACCTTGCGGAATTCGGCGGTCATCGCCGGCGGCGCCACCGCGTAGCCGATCTTCCAGCCGGTGCAGTGGTAGGTCTTGCCGAAGCTGGAGATGACGAAGGTGCGCTCGCGCAGCTCAGGGTAGCGCAGTGCCGATTCATGACGGCGGCCGTCGTAGATGATGTGCTCGTACACCTCATCGGAGATCAGGTAGATCTGCGTGCCGCGCAGCACATCGGCCAGCGCCTGCATGTCCGCTTCGTCCAGCATCGCGCCGGACGGGTTGTGCGGGGTGTTGACCATCAGCAGGCGGGTGCGCGGGGTGATCGCCGCACGCACGCGGTCCCAGTCCACCGCGAAGGTCTGCGGGTCCAGCGGCACATGCACCGCCGTAGCACCGGCCAGCTCGATCGCCGGTTCGTAGCAGTCGTAGGCCGGGTCGAGCACGATCACTTCCTCACCGGCACGCACCACGGCGTGGATGGCGTTGAAGATCGCCTCGGTGGCGCCGCTGGTGACGGTGATCTCGGTGTCCGGATCGATCTGCGCGCCGTACAGGTCCAGCGACTTCTGTGCGATGGCCTGGCGCAGCGGCGCCACGCCGGTCATCGGCGGGTACTGGTTCAGGCCGGCGGCCATCGCTTTGCTGGTTTCGTCGATCAGCCGCTGCGGCGCGGAGAAATCCGGGAACCCCTGGCCGAGGTTGACCGCGCCATGTTCGGCGGCGAGCTGGGACATCACGGTGAAGATCGTGGTACCGACCTTGGGCAGCTTGGTGTTCGGTTGCATCGGCCTGGGCTGTGGGGAAACAAGGGCTGGAAGTGTACGAAATCCCGACCCGGCCTGCGGCGCCGACGGTAGCGCCGGGTCATACCCGGCGGCTCTTTGCACATGCCACACCGGCGCCTGGCAAAGCTGCCGGCCAGCGGCCGGCACTACCCGATGCGGTTTCACCGCTACAATTGCCGCCGCACTCCTGCATGAAGACCCCTGCGCCTTGAACACCCCTGCATTGCTGGCTGCCAGCGGCCTGAGCTTCTCCCGCAATGACGAGCCGGTGTTCGGCCCGCTGGACTTCCACGTGGATGCCGGCGAAGCGCTGCTGGTGCAGGGCGGCAACGGTGCCGGCAAGACCACCCTGCTGCGCGTGCTGTCGGGCCTGGCGCGCCCGGGCGCGGGCCAGGTGTTGATCGACGGCAAGCCGGCCAGCAACGCCGAGCGTGCGCGCTATGTCGCCTACCTCAGCCACCTGCCGGCGCTGAAGCCGGACCTGGACACGCTGGAGAACCTGCATTTCCTGTGTGGCCTGCACGGCCGCCGCGCACGGCAGATGCCGGGCAATGCGCTGGCCATCGTTGGTCTGGCCGGCTACGAGGACACCCTGGTGCGGCACCTGTCGGCCGGACAGAAACGGCGCCTGGCACTGGCCCGCATCTGGCTGTCGCCAGCACCGCTGTGGCTGCTCGACGAACCCTATGCCAACCTCGACCTGGAAGGCATCAACCTGGTCAACCGGATGATTTCCGCACACCTGCGCAGCGGCGGCGCCGCCCTGGTCACTACCCATGGCGCCTATGCCGCCCCGCCGGTACGCACCCGCCAGCTCGATCTCGGCGGTGCCGCATGATCGCGCCGGGCACTGAACCGGGCCTGTGGCAGACCGCCCGCGCCTTGGTTGCGCGCGACCTGCGTCTGCTCTGGCGCCGTCGCGGCGATGCACTGCAGCCGCTGCTGTTCGCCCTGCTGGTGGTGGTGCTGTTCGCCCTCGCCCAGGGCCGGGATCCGCAGCCGCTGGCTGCCACCGCCGGTGCGGTGCTGTGGTTGGCGGTGCTGCTGGCCGGGCAGCTGGCGCTGGATTCGCTGTTCCGCTCCGATGCCGAAGACGGTTCGCTCGAACAATGGCTGCTGGCGCCGGTGCCACTGGCGTGGCTGGTGCTGGTACGCGTGCTGCTGCATTGGGCGACCACCGCCCTGCCGTTGATCCTGCTGAGCCCGCTGCTGGCGGAAATGCTGCATCTGCCGCATGACCAGCTGCCGATGTTGCTGGCATCGTTGCTGTTGGGAACACCGTTGTTGAGCCTGATCGGTGGCGTGGTCGCTGCACTGACCGTGGGCATCCGGCGCTCTGGTATTCTCGTGGCGTTGCTGTCGTTGCCGTTGTATGTACCGGTGCTTGTCTTCGGTGCCGGCAGCCTGGCGGCAGCCAGCCGCGGACAGGATCCGGTCGGTGCGCTGCTGATGCTGGGCGCTGGACTGGTGATCGCCCTGGTGCTGGCACCGCTGGCGACCGCTGCTGCGATTCGTATTTCTCTGAGTTGACCGAGCTGAGAGCCAATCCACCCCTGCTGGATAGCCGCCACGCATGAATCCGATTGTCCGCTGGTTCCATCAACTCGGCTCGCCTCCCACGTTCGATCGTTTCGCTGCCCGCTGGTCGCGACTGTTCTACATCGCCGCGGTACCGGTGCTGCTGGTCGGCATGTGGCAGGCGCTGCTGGTGGTGCCGCCGGAAGCCCGCCAGCTGGACAGCTTCCGCATCCTCTACATCCACGTGCCCAGCGCCTGGATGAGCCTGTTCGTGTTCGCGCTGATGGCGCTGTATGCCGCCATCGCACTGATCTGGCGGATCAAGATCTGCGAGATCCTGGCCATGGCGTGCGCGCCGATGGGCGCCGGTTTCACCCTGATCACCCTGGTAACCGGCAGCATCTGGGGCAAAGGCACCTGGGGCACGTGGTGGGACTGGGACCCGCGCATGACCAGTGAGCTGGTGCTGCTGTTCCTGTACCTGGGCGTGATCGGGCTTTACCACGCCATCGAAGACCGCCGCAGTGCCGCGCGTGCCGCCGGCCTGCTGGCCATCGTCGGCGTCAGCCTGTTGCCAGTGATCCGTTACTCGGTGGACTGGTGGGGTGGCCTGCACCAGCGCCAGTCGATCAGCGTGTTCGGTGAATCGGCCATCCGTACCGAGCTGATTGCTCCGCTGTGGTGGATGGTGATCGCCACCAAACTCTGGTTCTGTGGTTCGCTGCTGGCCAAGGCACGCGCCGACAACCTGTACCGCGAAGCCGGCAAGGCCTGGGTTGGCGACCGCGTCGATGCCCGGGCAACCGAGGTGGAGGAATCGCGGCCATGACTCACCTGCCCTTCGTGATCGGCGCCTACGCCGTGTTCGTGCTGGTGCTCGGCGCCGATGCCCTTGGGTCGTGGCTGCGCCTGCGCGCGGCACGCCGCCAGGCGCAGTCGCGCCAGCAGCGGCAGCAGGCCCGTCAGGCCGCACAGCAGGTCGCCGCGCCTGCGCTGTCGGCGGAGCTGGAGCGATGACGCCGATCCAACGCCGCCGTCTGGTCTGGGTGCTGCTGGCCCTGCTCGCCTCAGGGCTGGCCACCGCGCTGGTGGCGATGGCGCTGGAACGCAACATCGCCTACCTGTACACACCCTCGGAAGTACTGCGCGGCGATGTCGATGCACAGACCCGGTTCCGCCTCGGCGGCATGGTGGTGAAGGGTTCCTTCAACCGCCCGCTCGGCTCGTTGGAAGCGCACTTCAAGGTCACCGACGGCGATGCGCAGTTGCCGGTATCCACCTCGCGGATCCTGCCGGACATGTTCGCCGAAGGCACTGCCGTGGTCGCAAGTGGTCGCCTGCAGGACGGTACGTTCGTCGCCGACGAGGTACTGGCCAAGCACGATGAAAAGTACGTGCCCAAGGAAGTGGCCGACAAGATGGGCCAGGCCCATCGCAAGCATGATGTGCCGGTCACGGCGCCCGAGGTGCGCTGAGTGCTTCCCGAATTCGGTCAGATCCTCCTGCTCTGCGCGTTGCTGGCCTCGCTGCTGCAGGCAGTGCTGCCGCTGGTCGGTGCGCAGCGCGGCAACGACGCATGGATGTCCATTGCCCGCCCGGCAGCCTTTGCCCAGCTGGTGCTGCTGGCCGGCGCATTCGCCGTACTGACGGCGGCCTTCGTGCAGCAGGACTTCTCGGTGCGCTACGTCGCCGAAAACTCCAATTCACTGCTGCCGCTGATCTACCGCTATTCGGCGGTGTGGGGGGCGCACGAAGGCTCGCTGCTGATGTGGGCGCTGGTGCTGGCGCTGTGGACCGGCGCGCTGGCGCTGTTCTCGCGGCATCTGCCGGCACCGGTGCAGGCGCGCGTGCTGGCGGTGATGGGCGTGGTCAGTGTCGGCTTCCTCGCCTTCCTGATCTTCACCTCCAATCCATTCCTGCGCTTGAACCCGGTGCCACTGGAAGGCCGTGACCTCAACCCGC
This sequence comes from Stenotrophomonas sp. 14P6.2.3, assembly GCF_057799055.1. Lineage (NCBI taxonomy): Bacteria > Pseudomonadati > Pseudomonadota > Gammaproteobacteria > Lysobacterales > Lysobacteraceae > Stenotrophomonas > Stenotrophomonas sp. 14P6.2.3. The sequence continues at coordinate 20,004 of NZ_JBYOLA010000005.1, read as the reverse complement.
TGCTGCAGGACCCGGGGCTGATCATCCATCCGCCGATGCTGTACCTGGGCTACGTCGGCTTTGCGGTGCCCTTCGCCTTCGCCGTGGCGGCGTTGCTGGAAGGCCGCGTCGACGCACGCTGGCAACGCTGGACGCGACCCTGGACCAACGTGGCCTGGGGCTTCCTGACGCTGGGCATCGCACTGGGCAGCTGGTGGGCGTACTACGAGCTGGGCTGGGGCGGCTGGTGGTTCTGGGATCCGGTCGAGAACGCCAGCTTCATGCCATGGCTGGTTGGCGCGGCGCTGATCCATTCGCAGGCGGTGACCGAAAAGCGCGGCACCTTCGGCAGCTGGACGCTGCTGCTGGCCATCGCGGCGTTCGCGCTGTCGCTGCTGGGCACCTTCCTGGTCCGCTCCGGCGTGCTGACCAGCGTGCATTCGTTCGCCGCCGATCCCTCGCGTGGGCTGTTCATCCTGATCTTCCTGTCGGTGCTGGTGGGTGGCAGCCTGCTGCTGTATGCGCTGCGTGCGCCACGGCTGGCCGTGGATGCTGGCGATCCGCGCCGCGGCTTCACCGCGACCTCGCGCGAAACCCTGCTGCTGGCCAACAACCTGCTGCTGGCCAGCGCCTGCGCGATGGTCCTGCTCGGCACGCTCTACCCGCTGCTGGCCGATGCGCTGTCGCTGGGCAAGATTTCGGTGGGTCCACCGTACTTCGGCAGCCTGTTCCTGCTGTTGATGGCACCGATGGTGATGCTGCTGCCGTTCGGTCCGCTGGTGAAGTGGCAGCGCGACCAACCCTCGCGCGCACTGGCATTGCTGCTGCCATGGGCGGGCCTGGCCGTGCTGCTCGGCGCCTGGGCCTGGTGGCAGGCGCCGCAGAATGGCTGGAAAGCCGGCATCGGCGTCGCGGCCGCAGCCTGGGTCGGCCTGGGCACCGCCCGTTTCGTCTGGCAGCGCCTGCGTGGCAATGGCCGCTTCACTGCCGAGATGCTTGGCATGATCGTCGCCCATGCCGGTGTCGCGGTGTTCCTGGCCGGCGCGCTGCTGGTGGAAGCACTGAACGTGCAGCGCGAAGTGGCGCTGTCACCCGGCCAGCAGGTGGTGGTCGCCGGCCACGAGGTGCGCTTCGAGGGCGTGGACCACCGCGAAGGCCCCAATTTCATCGCTGATCGCGGCCATCTGCGGGTGCTGCGCGATGGTCGCGAACTGGCCCTGCTGCATCCGGAGAAGCGCCAGTACGCCAGCGGCGGTCAGGTGATGACCGAAGCCGGCATCGATGCACGCCTCAGCGGTGATGTCTACGTGGCATTGGGCGAGCCGCTGGGCAACAATGCGTGGGCGGTACGGGTGCACATCAAGCCCTTCGTGCGCTGGATCTGGCTGGGCGCGCTGTTGATGGCCCTGGGCGGATTCATCGCCGCCGCCGATCGCCGCTTTCGTCGTCCGTAGGAGTTCCCCATGTCCGAGTCACCCGCCCCACGCCCTTCCCGCCCGCTGCCGCCGGTAGCCATCGTGATTGGCGTCCTGTTCTTCTTCGGCCTGCTTGGCCTGATGATCTACGGGGTGATGAAATCGGGCGATCCGCAGCGCGATGTGCTGCCTTCGGCACTGATCGACAAGCCGGCGCCGGCGTTCGCGCTGCCGGTGCTGCATGACCCGCAGATGATCGTGCGCAGCGAGGAACTGCGTGGCGCGCCCTACCTGCTCAACGTCTGGGGCAGCTGGTGTGCGGCCTGCCGGGAAGAACATCCGGTGCTGACCCGCTTCGCCGAGAGCAAGCGCGTACGCGTGATCGGCTACAACTGGAAGGATGAACCCACCGACGCGCTGCACTGGCTGGAACAGCTGGGCAACCCGTTCATGGTCGTGCTGAGCGACATCGAAGGCCGCACCGCCATCGACTGGGGCGTGACGGCCGCACCCGAAACCTTCCTGGTCGATGGCAGTGGCATCGTGCGCTGGAAGTACAGCGGTGCGATGACCCAGCAGGTAGTCGACGAAAAATTGATTCCGGCGCTGGAGAAGCTTGAAAAGGCCCAAGGCGATGCCGGCAACACCCTGCACGCCTCGCCGTAAGCACATGCGCTGGCTGCTGCCGCTGCTGCTGGCGATGACCCTGGCGCTGCCGAACGCCGGCCTCGCCCAACAACCGGTGCATGATGCGCGGCCGCTGGTGTTCCGCGATGCGGCCGAGGAAGCGCGCTTCCACGACCTGGCCGCGCAGCTGCGCTGCGTGCAGTGCCAGAACCAGTCATTGGCCGATTCCAATGCGCAGATCGCCCAGGACCTGCGCCGTGAAGTGCTGCAGTTGATGCAGCAGGGCCTCGACGATGCGGCCATCAAGCAGTTCCTGGTCGCCCGCTACGGCGAGTTCGTGCTGTATCAACCGCCGCTGCAACCCGGCACCTGGCTGTTGTGGGGCGGTCCGCTGCTGGTACTGGGTGGCGGCGCGCTGGTGGTGATGGGCATCGTCCGTCGTCGCAGCCGGCAGATGGATGCATCCGCTGCGGTGAACCCAACCGAGGGAGAGGACTGGTGACGCACTGGTTGCCGATGGTCGCCGCAGTGGCCGCTGCGCTGTTGGCGGCAGTAGTGCTCTGGCCGCTGCGCCAGCAAGGCCGCCGCAGCTTCGTGCTGGGGGTGGTGGCGCTCGGTGTAGCCGGCGCCTGCCTGTACCTGCTGGTCGGCAATCCACGCGCTGCACAGGTGCAACCCGCGCCTTCGGTGGCCACCCTGCGCGACGGCGTAGAGGCACTGCAGCAGGCGTTGCAGCGTGATCCGCAACGCGCCGATGGCTGGGCACTGCTGGGCCGTTCGCAGGCCGAACTCGGCAATGCCGCCGCTGCAGCCGATGCCTTCAACCGCGCCGCAGCACTGGCACCGGACGAACCGGGCGTGCTGGTCGAGGCCGCGCAGGCACGCGCGCAGGCCGATCCGGGCAAGCAGTTCGATGACACCGCGCTGGCATGGCTGCAGCGTGCGCATACCTTGTCGCCCGATGCCGAGCGCGCCAGCTGGTTGCTCGGCATCGCGCTGCGTCAGCGTGGCCGCAACGCCGAGGCTGCCGATCTCTGGAGCACCCTCTTGCCTCGCCTGGAGCCGGGTGCGGCGCAGGCGCTGCAGGCGCAGATCTCCATCGCCCGGGAGGCGGCCGGCCAGCCGTCGGACACACCGGCAGCGGCACCGCCGCTGCTGCAGGTGCGGGTGCACCTGCCCGCATCGCTGAAAACGGGTGACTGGCCGGCCAGCACCCAGGTGTTCGTGCTGGCGCGCGCAGTGGGTGGCCCGCCGATGCCGGTGGCTGCACGCAAACTGCCACTGGCCAACTTCCCTGCAACGGTCGGCCTCGGCGACGGCGACAGCCCGATGCCGACTGCACCCTTGTCGGCGCATCGCGAAGTGGAAGTACTGGCGCGCATTTCGCGCAGCGGCAGCGCCAACCGCACTGAAGACGACCTGCAGACCGCGCCGGTCAAGGTCAGCCTGCCGCATGACGGCATGGTCGAGCTGCGGTTCCCGTAACGTACCCGCGCCACTGCGCTCGCCGGACATGGCCCGGCGCTACCCACGCGCACCACCGGTAGCGCCGGGCCATGGCCGGCGGATCCACGCTCTGCCCGCCCATGGAAACCAGCGTGTCGCCAGCTGCACATGCCGCCCCGCTAGAATGCCCACATGACCGAATTCATTCCGCCCGGCACCCGCTTCCATGCCCTGCCCTCGCCCTTTCCGTGCAAACGCGGCGGCGCCCTGCACGGTGCGCGCGTGGCCTACGAGACCTGGGGTGCGCTGGACGCAGACGCCGGCAACGCGATCCTGATCGTCACCGGCCTGTCGCCCGACGCACATGCGGCGGCCAACGAAGCCAATCCTGCGCCAGGCTGGTGGGAAGCCATGATCGGCCCCGGCAAACCGATCGATACAGACCGCTGGTTCGTGGTCTGCGTGAACTCGCTGGGCAGCTGTAAGGGCTCCACCGGCCCTGCATCGATCAATCCAGCCAGCGGCGAACTGTATCGCCTGGATTTTCCGGAACTGTCGATCGAAGACGGCGCACGCGCGGCGATCGACGTGGTGCGCGCATTGGGCATCGAACAGCTCGCCTGCGTGATCGGCAATTCAATGGGCGGGATGACGGCGCTGGCGGTGTTGCTGCTGCATCCAGGCATCGCCCGCAGCCATATCAACATTTCCGGCAGCGCACAGGCATTGCCCTTCTCCATCGCCATCCGTTCGCTGCAGCGCGAAGCGATCCGCCTGGATCCGCGCTGGAACGGTGGTCACTACGACAATGAGGCATACCCGGAATCGGGCATGCGCATGGCACGCAAGCTGGGTGTGATCACCTACCGCTCGGCGCTGGAATGGGATGGCCGCTTCGGTCGCGTACGGCTGGATTCAGACCAGGCCGACGACGACCCGTTCGGTCTGGAATTCCAGGTCGAAAGCTATCTGGAAGGACATGCACGCCGGTTCGTGCGCTTCTTCGATCCGAACTGCTATCTGTACTTGAGCCGCTCGATGGACTGGTTCGACCTGGCCGAATATGGCGATGGCGATGTGCTGGCCGGACTGGCCAGCCTCCGCGTCGACAAGGCGCTGGCGATCGGCGCGAACACCGACATCCTGTTCCCGGTACAGCAGCAGCAACAGGTCGCCGATGGCCTGCGCGCTGGCGGCGCGGATGCGCGTTTCATCGGCCTGGAATCACCGCAGGGCCATGACGCGTTCCTGGTCGACTTCGAACGTTTCGGCCCGGCCGTGCGCGGCTTCCTCGACGAACTGTAATGGTGTGGCGGCGCAATCTCGCACTGGCCGCGTGCGGTGCGTTGATCGGCTTGACCGCAACCGGCGTTTTTCCGCTGTGGCTGGGTGCATGGTGCGCGCTGGCCAGCGCGGTGTCGTTCGGCTTGTATGGACACGACAAGCGGGCAGCGCAGCGAAAACAGCAGCGGACGCCGGAACGCACGCTGCAGCTGCTGGCATTTGCTGGCGGCTGGCCTGGTGCCCTGCTCGGCCAGGCGGTGTTCCGCCACAAACATCGCAAGATGCAGTTCCAGTGGGTGTTCTGGCTGTGCGTGCTGGCCAACGCGGCCTCGATCGCGGTGATGCTGCGCGAATTTTCGCGGTAGCCGCCCTGTAGATCCACGCCACGCGTGGATATGCCGACCAGGGTCGGCATCTACCGAAGCGGTTCGCGGACCAACACCCCATCGCGCAACCGGTACTGCACATCCACAACACCTGCGGGCAGGTCATCGTGGGTGATCATCAACAGGCTGCGTCCTTCCAACAGCGCTGGCAGGTCCTGCAGCAGTGCGCGCGCGGTATCCACGTCCAGGCCTTCGGTGGGCTCATCCACCAGCAGGATCGGCGCATTGCGCAGCAGCGCGCGGGCCAGCGCCAGGCGCCGCGCCTGGCCGGCCGACATCGTCGCGCCGTTCTCGCCCACCCAGGCCTGCAGGCCGCCATTGCGCTCGGCCCATTCGCCCAGCCGTACCCGTTGCAGCACCGACCACAACGTTTCGTCGCTGGCCTCGGGATCGCCCAGTCGCAGGTTTTCGGCGACGCTGCCGGCAAATACCGGTGCGTTCTGCGGCAGCCATGCCAGATGCCGGTGCCAGTCGGCCTGGGCGACATCGCGCAGGTCCTGGCCGCCGTAGGTCAGCCGTCCGTGCTGCGGATCCCACAGACGCAACAGCAGGCTCGACAACGTGGTCTTGCCGCTGCCGCTGTCGCCACGGATGGCGATGCGCTCGCCCGGCGCCAGCGTCAGCTGCAGGCCACACAGAACCGGCCGCGCGGCGCCTGGCCACTGGAAGTGGACGTCGTCCCAGTGCACGGTCGCGGCCGGCGCCAGCGGCTGTGGCGCTGCCGGCTCTTCCACCGAAGGCGGTTGCTCGACGATGGACTGCAGACGCGCGGCCGCAATGCGGCCCGATTGCAGCGACTGCCAGGCCAGGCCCATGCCCGCCCACAGCTCGATCATCGCCACCGTCAGGAACACCAGCCCGGCGGCCATTTCCGGTGCGATCCGCTGTTGTTCGGCCGCGTGCAGCGCCAGCGCCAGCATCGCCACCAGCCCCAGCCCGGCCAGCACGCCGTGCAGCGTTGATGCAGCGATCAGGCGCAGGCGTCGACGACGATCGCGCGAGGCCACCTGCTTGGCCGCCACCCGCACCTTCAACTGCCAGGCATTGCCGGCATGCAGCGCGGCCAGATCGGCCGCCCCTTCCAGCCCTTCGAATGCCGCCGTGCGCAACGCCGCTCGATGTGCAGCGCGGTCGGCCTCTTCGCTGTCATGTCCCCTCACGCCCAGCCACGGCACGCCAACACCGATCAGCAGCCCCAGTACCGCCAGCAGCAGCGCCGCCGATGGCAGGATCAACGCCGCCGAGCCCACGCCCACCAGCGTCAACGCAGCCAGCGCCAGTAGCGGGCCGATGGCACGCACCAGCAGGCCATCGATCTCGCCGATGTCGCCCAGCAGCCGCGCCAGCAGATCGCCGGTGCGGGTCGCCCCCAGCCGCGCCGGCGCCAGCGGCAACGCACGGCGGAAGAACCACACGCGAAGATCGCGGGCGATGCGCAGGGTAGCGTCATGCCCCACCAGCTTTTCGAAGTAGCGCGATGCGATGCGCGCCATGGTAAGCCCGCGGATGCCGGCCGACGGAGTGAAGAAATTGAACCCCTGGCCAAGGCCCGCTGCACCGGCCAGCGCTGCAGCGGTCAGGAAGCCGCCGGACAGGCCCAGCAGCGCGGTGCCGGCCAGCATCGTGGTCCACAGCAGCAGCACCGCCAGCAGCAGGCGCGGGCGATGGCGCAGGAACACCGCGCGCAGTGAATCGGAAGAGCGGCTCATGCGCGCACCGCCTGCGCCGGTTCAACCAGGCGTCCTTCTGGCAGCAGCAGGCAGCGGTCGGCCCAGGCAATCACCGCCGGGCTGTGGGTGGCCACCACCACGCTGCGTCCGCGCGCATACGCAGCCAGGCTGCGCAGCAGCGCCGCTTCGGTTTCGGCGTCGAGAAAAGCAGTCGGCTCATCCAGCAGCAGCACCTGCGGATCGCGCAGCAGCAGGCGCGCCAGGCCGATGCGACGTGCTTCGCCACCCGACAGGCCGAAGCCGCGCTCGCCGATCAGCGTATCCAGCCCCTCTGGCAGGCGCTGCGCGAACTGCAGCACCTGTGCGGCTTCGGCAACGGCGCGCAGGCGCGCATCACTGGCACCGGGATCGGCCAGGCGCAGGTTTTCGGCAATGGTGCCGTGGAACAGATAGGGACGCTGACTGGCATAGGCCACCTGCAGTCCCGGCCGCAGCTGCACCCGGCCCGCGCGCGGCGGCAGCCACCCGGCCAGCGCTTCCAGCAACGTGCTCTTGCCGCTGCCACTGGGGCCGACCAGGGCCAGCCGCTGCCCCGGTTCCAGCTGCAGGTCGAGGTTCTGCAGCACGTCGTGGGTAGCGCCCAACGGACGCAGTACCAGACCGTGCGCCTGCAGCGGCGGCAAGGCGGCCTCGGCCGGCTCCGGTGCCAGCGGCACGCCGTCCTCTGCAATCGTGGCCTCGTCTTCCGGCAGCGTCTGCAGCAGGCGCTCCACCTCGGCGGCAGCGGCCAGCGCATTGGCACGGTCGTGATAGTGCGCGGCCAGGCGCCGCAACGGCGCGTAGAACTCCGGTGCCAGCAGCAGGCAGAACAGGCCAGCCCCCAGCGTCGGCACGGTCGCATGCAACGACATCAGGCCCAGATAGCTCAGGCCCAGATACAGCGCGACCATCGCCACACTGACCGACGCAAAGAATTCCAGCACGGTGGACGACAGGAAGGCGATGCGCAGCACCTTCATGGTGCGCACGCGAACGCCCTCGGCCGCAGCCTCGATGCCGGCCAGTTCGGCCTCCCCGCGGCCATACAGGCGCAGCAGGCCCAGGCCCTTGATGCGATCGGCGAAGTGCCCGCTCATCCGCGCCAGTTCGCCCAACTGCGCGCGTCCGGCCGCTTCGGCGCCCCAACCCACCAGCATCATGAAAAACGGCACCAGCGGTGCGGTGAACAGCAGGATCAGTGCAACCACCCAATCGACCCAGGCCACAGCGGCCAGGATCAACAAGGGCACCACCACCACTTCGGTGCGTACCGGCAGAAAACCACTGTAGTAATTCTCGATGGCATCGCCGTGATGCAGCATCAGCTCACCCAGCTCACCGGTGCGGCGCTGCCGCAGCCACAGCGGGCCATGCCCGAGCAGGCGCGCGAAGACACGCTCGCGCAGGGACAGGCGTGCAGCATCGGCAACGTCACCGGCCGCAGCCTGGGTGACACTGCCCAGCAGGGTCCGCACCATCAGGATCACCGCCAGCGCGGCCAGCACCGGCAGGCCCTGGGCCAACGGCGCGCGCTCGACCAGCACCTGCTGCACCAGCCAGGCGATGGCGGCGGCCTGACCGATCAACAGCGCGCCGGACACGCTGATGCACAGCGACGCCAGCCGCTGCCGTCCCTTCGCGGCGCGGGCCAGATCGGCCAGCCACGCGGTGCGGACACGCCGCAAGCGGGTCGATTCGTCATCCCGATCAGGGGCGTCAGCGGTCGGTTCGGCAGCGCTCAAGGCTCTTCACAGGCAGCAGGGGGATGGACGGCATTGTAGGCGCAGGCAACAGCCTTCCCCTGCGGCCGGCGGTCGCAGTCTTCATCGGGTTGGCATACGATCCCCCTGAACACGTGTTCATACATTGATCTGGATCAAGGCTGTTTGAAGTAGTCGGTCACATCATTCACCCCGTAGACCACCCTTCCCGCCACCTGCAACGGCACTATCCAACGAGGTAGCCAGGCCATGATTGATCAGACAGTCGTAGAACTGTCGCGGCTGCAATTCGCTCTGACCGCGATGTACCACTTCCTATTCGTACCGCTCACGCTTGGCCTGTCCTTCATGGTGGCCATCATGGAAAGCGTGTACGTCATGACCCGCAAGCAGGTCTGGCGGCAGATGACCCTGTTCTGGGGCACCCTGTTCGGCATCAACTTCGCCATCGGCGTGGCCACCGGCCTGGTGATGGAGTTCCAGTTCGGCATGAACTGGTCGTACTACAGCCATTACGTGGGTGACATCTTCGGTGCGCCGCTGGCCATCGAAGGCCTGATGGCGTTCTTCCTGGAAGCCACCTTCATCGGCCTGTTCTTCTTCGGCTGGAAGCGCCTGAGCCCGGTCAAGCACCTCACCGTGACCTGGCTGATGGCGCTGGGCACCAACCTGTCGGCGGTGTGGATCCTGATCGCCAACGGCTGGATGCAGAACCCGACCGGTGCGGTGTTCAACCCCGAAACCATGCGCATGGAAGTGGTCGACTTCGCTGCGGTGCTGCTGAACCCGGTTGCGCAGGCCAAGTTCGTGCACACCGTCAGCGCCGGTTACGTGACCGGCGCGATCTTCGTGATGTCGATCAGCGCCCTGTACCTGCTGCGCAACAAGCACAGGGACATGGCCCGCCGTTCGTTCGCGGTGGCCGCAGCCTTCGGCCTGCTGTCCTCGCTGTCGGTGGTGGTGCTGGGTGACGAGAGTGGTTATGCCGCCAGCGAACACCAGAAGATGAAGCTGGCCGCGATCGAAGCGATGTGGGAGACCGAGCGTGCGCCCGCCGACTTCACCGCCTTCGGCATTCCCAACCAGGACACCCACACCAACGATTACGCGATCAAGATCCCATACCTGATGGGCCTGATCGCCACCCGTTCGCTGGACCAGCCGATTCCGGGCATCCTCGAACTGGTCGACCGTGCAGAGCACCGCATCCGTGGTGGCCAGATCGCCTACGGCGCGCTGGAACGGGTGAAGAAGGACAAGAACGACCTCGAAGCCCGGGAAATGTTCGACCGCCATTGGCAGGATCTCGGCCATGGCCTGCTGCTGAAGCGCTACCGCGAAGACATCCTCAACGCGACGCCGGAGGAAATCTCCAAGGCCGCGATGGATACCGTGCCGCGCGTGGCGCCGCTGTTCTGGACCTTCCGCATCATGGCCGGGCTGGGCTTCTACCTGATCGCCTTCTTCGCGCTGGCCTTCTACTACTCGTGCCGCAACAACTTCCAGGACAAGCGCTGGTTCCTGAAGCTGGCCGTGTGGAGCCTGCCAGCGCCGTGGATCGCGATCGAATGCGGCTGGTTCGTGGCCGAGTACGGTCGCCAGCCGTGGGCGGTGGACGGCGTGCTGCCCACCTTCTATGCGGCATCGGGCCTGGCACTGCATGAAATCCTGACCACGCTGGCGGTGTTCACCAGCCTGTACACGGTGCTGCTGATCATCGAAATCAAGCTGATGCTGAAGGCGGTCCGCAAGGGTCCGGACGACATCCTGCCGACGCTGCAGGCCGACATCCGCCCTGTTTCCCCCAATGCCGTTGCCCCCGGCCAGGCCTGAGGCAGGAGAATCCAGATGGAATTCATTGCACTTGATTACACCACGCTCCGCGTGATCTGGTGGCTGCTGCTCGGCATCCTGCTGGTCGGCTGGGCCGTCATGGATGGTTTCGACCTGGGCGTCGGCACCCTGCTGCCATTCGTGGCAAAGACCGATGAAGAACGCCGGCTGGTGATCAACACCGTCGGCCCGGTGTGGGAAGGCAACCAGGTCTGGTTGGTGCTGGGTGGCGGCGCGATCTTCGCCGCATGGCCGCCGCTGTATGCGGTCAGCTTCTCCGGCTTCTACCTGGCGGTGTTTGCGATGCTGTTCGGGCTGATCCTGCGCCCGGTCGGCTTCAAGTACCGCAGCAAGCTGCCGTCCAAGCGCTGGCGCGACAACTGGGACCGCGTGCTGTTCGTTGGTGGCCTGCTGCCGGGCCTGATTGCCGGCGTCGCGGTGGGCAACGTACTGCTGGGTGTGCCGTTCCACTTCGATGACACGCTGCGCGTGACCTACACCGGTTCGTTCTTCGGCCTGCTCACGCCGTTCGCGCTCATCGCCGGCCTGATCAGCGTGGCCATGCTGGTGTCGCACGGTGCGGCCATGCTGGTGCTCAAGACCGACGGCCCGGTGGCCGAACGTGCAGCGCGCTACGGCAGCATCGCCGCCATCATCAGCTTCGTGTTGTTCGCCGCTGCCGGCGCCTGGGTGGCCTTCGGCCTGCCGGGCTACCAGATCACCTCGCAGGTGGTGACCGACGGGCCGACCAATCCGCTGTTGAAGACCGCCGAACTGGGCACCGCCGCAGGTGGCTGGCTGCGCAACTACAGCAGCATGCCGGCAACGCTGGTGTTCCCGGTGCTGGGCCTGTTGGGTGCGCTTGCCAGTGCGGTGCTGCTGCGCGCGCGTCGTGGCGGCCTGGCCTTCATCGCCTCGGGCGCGTCCATTGCCGGCATCATCCTCACCGTCGGTTTTGCGATCTTCCCGTTCCTGCTGCCGTCCTCCAGCCAGCCCACCTCCAGCCTGACCGTCTGGGACAGTTCGTCCAGCCACCTCACGCTGTGGGTCATGCTGCTGGCCACGGCCATCTTCCTGCCGATCATCCTCGCCTACACCACCTGGGTGTACCGCGTGCTGAAGGGCAAGACGACGGTCGAGGACATGGACGACAACCCCAACGCGTACTGATTGCCCGTGTGCCGGCCCAGGGTCGGCACACCCCTCGCACACAGGAGATTGACCATGTGGTATTTCGCTTGGATTCTCGGCGCTGGCCTGGCTTCGGTCGTGGCCATCCTCAACGGGATGTGGTTCGAAGCGCGCGAAAGCGCCCGCGCCGACAAGGAAGTGCGTTGAAACTGTAAAAAAGGGTTGCCGATACGGCCTTCACACCGTATTCTTGGCGGCTCCTTCGGGGTGTAGCTCAGTCTGGTAGAGCGCTACGTTCGGGACGTAGAGGTCGCAGGTTCGAATCCTGTCTCCCCGACCACTTCGGTGGTCGCATTGAAGCCTGGTGAAGTCTTCCAGGCTTTTTTGTTCCCGCAGGAGTCGCTGTCACGGCAGCGAAGCAGAACGGTCTTCCCCCTTGCCGCCATCGGGGGAAATGGCTAGAATAGGCGGCTCCCTTCGGGGTGTAGCTCAGTCTGGTAGAGCGCTACGTTCGGGACGTAGAGGTCGCAGGTTCGAATCCTGTCTCCCCGACCACTTCGGTGGTCACCAAGAAGCCTGGAAGACATCACTGTCCTCCGGGTTTTTTTGTGCCTGCACTCCGGGACACCCGGCTACGCCGTCGTCAGCAACGTGCCGCCCCGCACCGGGGTCGAGGACCTGACGCGGCCGGCCACGTACAATGGCCGCCACTCCCCCACCTGCCACACCGGCTCCGTCCGGTGCGGGCGCTGCACGCCATCTGCGCGGCGTGCGCCACCTGCAAGGAACACCGCATGACGTCCCCCACCTCCCCTTCGCCATCATTGCTGCACGGTCGCCTGCTGGCGTTCGCCGCGATCCTGCTGGCAGCGGTCAACCTGCGTACTGCGGTCACCTCGATCACTCCGCTGCTGGACGTGCTGGGCCAGCAGTTCGGCTTCGGCACCACCATGACCGGTGTGCTGGGCATGCTGCCGACCGCCTCGTTCGCATTGTTCGGCGTCGCCACCCCGGCGCTGGCACGACGCCTGGGCCTTGAGCGCACCACCCTGCTGGCCATGCTGATGGCCGCCACCGGCCTGCTGCTGCGCTCCAGCGCCGGCAATGTCGGCACCCTGCTGCTGGGCTCGGTGATCGCACTGGCCGGCATGGGCATCGGCAACGTGGTGGTGCCGCCGCTGGTGAAGCGCTACTTCGCCAACAAGGTCGGCACCATGAGCACGCTGTACATCAGCGTGCTGCAGCTGGGCACGATGATGCCGGCACTGCTGGCGGTGCCGGTGGCCAACGCCGCAGGCTGGCGGGTGTCGCTGGGCATGTGGGCCCTGCTGGCGCTGGCGGCGACCCTGCCGTGGCTGTTGCTGGCGCGCCGTGCACCGAAACCGGTGCTGGACAGCAACGACCCCACCGTGCAGCCGCACGGCAGGGTCTGGCGCACGTCACTGGGCTGGAGCATGACGCTGATGTTCGGCATGACTTCGCTGATGACCTACTCGATGTTCACCTGGCTGCCGCGCATCGTGGTCGAAGCCGGTGCCACGCCCGCCTTCGGTGGGGTGATGGTGGCGGTGTTTTCGGCATTGGGCCTGCTGCCTTCGCTGGTGATCCCATCGCTGGCGGTCCGCCTGCAGAACCCGTTCCCGCTGGTGCTGATCGGCTTTTCCGCTTTCGTCATCGCCTTCGCTGGCCTGCTGTTCGCGCCGATGAAGGCGCCGTTGCTGTGGGCCTGCCTGCTGGGCGTCGGGCCGTCCACGTTCCCCCTGGCGCTGACCCTGATCAATCTACGTACGCGCACCCCCACCGGCTCGGCCGCCTTGTCCGGCTTCATGCAGGGCGTGGGCTACAGCTTCAGCTGCCTGGGCCCGTTCCTGGTCGGCTGGCTGCATACCGTCAGCGAGGGCTGGACCCTGCCCTTCGCATTCCTGTTCGGCTGCGCGGTGCTGATGCTGTGCGCCTCGTGGGTCGCCTGCAAGCCGCGCAAGCTGGAAGACCTGTGGTGACCGCCCCGGCTGCCTGACGCCCGCCGCCGTGAAGCTGGACCCACACACCCCACTACCGCGACCTACACACCGCCACCGCAGCGGGTGACGTAGCGTGTCCAAAGCTGACCCGGTTCGCGTCCAGAACCGGGCGCGGCTTGGGGTGCCGGACAGCCCGGGGACGTGCCGTGCTGCCGCCCCCCTGGCGCCAGAGAAATCAAAAAATACCTGTTTCAACAATGAGTTGCAGAAGGGTTGGCCGATCCTTCACGGACTTTCCGTCAATCTGGTACGGACCGCAACTGCCTGCATCGGCAAAGCGTCAGCTATAGTTGGCATGTGATGTGCGTCACACTTTAAGCACATCGTTCAGGTATGGATGCTTAGGGGGTCTCATGGTTGTCTACCGTCCGCTGGCGTTCTGCGTCGGCCTGGCCTGCGCCACTCTGGCGTCCTGGGCTGATGCGGCGCCGCCGCCCACCGCGACCACGCGCGCCGAACGGCTCGCCGAAATCGGCCACTACCGTGACCAGGCACGCTGGGTCGATGCCCTGGCGGCAATCGAGCGGGCGCAGCTGCGCGAGCCCAACGACGACCTGCTGTACAAGCTGCAGGTATTGACCCTGGGCGACATCGGCAATGCCCATCGCGCCTGGCGGCTTTACCAGGCACGGCCCAACCTGTTCGACCAGGACCAGAAGACGCGGCTGGAAGCCAACTACGTGGCCAAGCTGGTCAACTGGAGCCTGGCCTACGGGGAAACCGAAGACACCCGGCTGGACGAGGCCGAGGCTTCGCTGGCGGAAATGGAGCAGTACGTCGAGCGCGATGGCACCGCGCAGGCGCAGGCGCCGCTGCGGATCCGCATGGACCGGCTGATCCTGCTCAACCGCCTGGCCCGCCATGCGCAGGTGCGCGACGAGGCCCGGGCGCTGCAGCGCGAGGGCCATGCCCTGCCCGATTACGTGCTGCCAGTGGTCGGCGATTCGCTGATGTCCACCCAGAATCCGGAAGAGGCCATCCCGTTGCTGGAGGCCGCCGCGAAGAACGATCCTTCGCGCTTCCAGTCGCGCTCGGAGCTGGCCTATGCCTACCTGGAGACCGAGCAGGCGGAGAAGGCGGTGGGCTACCTGCAGGCGTGGCAGAAGGATGAACCGGCATGGCGCTGGGGCGGTGGCAAGACACCCTTCCAGAACTGGGCGCGCTACGAAGCCGACCTGAACCTGGCGATGGTGCGGGCCTACAGCGGCGATCTGCCCACGGCCCAGCGCGAGCTGGAAGCGCTGGTCGACGTCGGCCCGGGCAATGGCAGCCTGCAGACCTCGCTGGGCAGCGTCTACCAGATGCGCGGCTGGCCACGGCGCGCTCTGGAACGTCACCAGATGGCCTACACCCTGGACCCGCGTGACATCGCGCCGCGGCTGGGCATGTACGAATCCTACGTGCAACTGCAACGCGACGACCTGGCGCGACCGCTGCATGACGATCTTCTGGCCCGCTATCCAAGCCAGCCGTCGGTGCAGCGCATGGACCGCGACTGGCGCGCCCATCGCGGCTGGCAGCTGTTGGCCAAGGTCGAGGGCGGCCGCAGTTCCGGCGGTGGCGGCACCTCGCCGCTGGGCAACGACGACCTGCACTACGGCATGGAAGTCGCCTCGCCGGTGCTCAACGACCGCTGGCGCCTGTTCGCCTTCGCCGACCGCCGTTCGGTCACCTTCCAGGATCAGGATATCGATCCGCTGTGGATCGGTGCCGGCGTGCGCTACCGCTTCGACCGCGTCGATGCCGAGGCGGCGGTGCTGCGCCCCAACGACAGCATCGGCGACACCGGTTTGCGGGGCGGCTTCGGCTGGCAGTTCAACGACCGCTGGCACGCTGGCGTAACGGCCGCCCGCAATGACCCGGAAGCCTCGATGCAGGCACGCGTGGCCGGCATCACCGCCGACAGCGTCGCCGTTGCCGTGGATTACACGCGCAACGAACGCACGCACTGGAGCATCGGTGGCAGCCAGTTCCGTTACGACGATGGCAACCGCCGCGACACGCTGAACAGCGCGATCGAACAACGGCTGTTGACCCGCCCCCGCCTGTTGATCGATGGCCTGGGCAGTGTCTACACCAGCCGTGGCAGCCGCGACGATGCGCCGTACTTCAACCCCTCGCGGGATCGCTCGGTGGAAGTGGGCCTGCGCATCGACCAGCAGTTGTGGCGCCACTATGAGCGCCACTTCCGCCATCGCCTGACGGTGTCCGTTGGCAACTACTGGCAGGAAGGATTTGGCAGTTCAATCATTCCGACCGTGGCCTATCGCCACGAATGGCAGTTCGATCAGGGGCGGATCCTCGAGTACGGCGTGAGTTGGTCGCGGCCGGTCTACGACGGCCAACGTGAACGACATATCGGCTTCGATGCCGCGCTGCGCTGGGGAGAATGAGATGGAACGGATGCTTCGCAACCTGACGACCGTACTGCTGCTGGCGCTGCTGTTCCTGGCCCTGCCCGCCGCCGCCCAGCGCGCCCGCTCGGCCGCGGAACTGGACGCGGCCGACAACGGCCTGCTGGTCCTCAGCTATCACGACGTACGCGATGATGTGCTGGAGAAGTCCGATGCCGACGCCTACGCGGTCAGCACGCAGAACTTCGCCGCACACCTGGACTGGCTGTCCGCCCATGGCTATCACCCGGTCTCGCTGTCGCAGCTGATCAAGGCCTCGCGCGGAGAAGCAAAGCTGCCACCGCGGCCGGTGCTGCTGACCTTCGACGACGGCCTGCGCAGCGTGTACAGCCGTGTCTATCCACTGCTGCGCGCGTACAACTATCCGGCGCTGGTGGCGGTGATCACCGACTACGTGGACATGGCACCGGGCCGCACCATCGACTACGGCTACCGTCCGTTCGGCCATGACGATTTCCTGACCTGGGACCAGCTGCGCGAGATGCAGGCCAGCGGCCTGATCGAACTGGCCAGCCATACCGACAACCTGCACCACGGCGTGCAGTCCAACCCGCAGGGCAACCAGACCCCGGCGGTGATCACCCGCATCTACGACCCGAAGGCGCAGCGCTATGAAAGCGCGCAGGAGTACGAGAAGCGCCTGCGCGACGATCTCGGCCGCAGCGTGCAGCGCATCGAAAAGGAACTGGGCGTACGTCCGAAAGCGATCGTCTGGCCGTATGCCGCCTACAACCAGTTGAGCAACGACATCGCCGAGCAGCTGGGCATGCCGGTGTCCTTCGACCTGGAAGGACGCAGCACGCCGGTGACCGCCGACCTGCATGGCCTTGCACGCCTGCTGGTGACCAGCAATCCAAACGTCACCTCGCTGGCCTTCGAGCTGCGTCGCAACGTCAACCTGGACGGTACCCGTGCACTGCAGATCGACCTGGATTCGGTCTACGACAGCGACCCTGCCCAGCAGGCGCGCAACCTGGACGCCCTGATCGAGCGCGTGAAGCGGATCGGCCCGACCCATGTCTACCTGCAGGCCTTCGCCGACCCGGACGGCAACAACACCGCCGATGCCCTGTACTTCCCGAACCGGCACCTGCCGATGCGCGCGGACCTGTTCAACCGTGTCGCCTGGCAGCTGAAAACCCGTGCCGGGGTGAAGGTCTACGCGTGGCTGCCGGTGCTGGGCTATGAACTGCCCGATGCCGCGCAGCGTGCGGCGCTGGGCATCCAGAGCCCGGAACGCGATGGCATGTACCGCCTGGATTTCACCGAGCCGCAGGCACGGCAGATCATCAAGGACATCTACGAAGACCTGGCGATCAATTCGTACTTCGAAGGCCTGCTGTTCCATGATGACGGCTACGTACGCGATACCGAGCTGGCGCAGCTGCCACAGGAAGGCAGCGACGGTGGCCGCACCCAGGCGCTGATCGATTTCACCCTGGAACTGCGTGACAGCGCGCAACGCTGGCGCCCCAAGCTGGGCACCGTGCGCAACCTGTACGCGCAGCCGGTGCTGGAACCGCAGAGCGCGGCGTGGTTCGCCCAGCGCCTGGATCTGTTCAACCAGGCCTACGACCGCACCGCGCTGATGGCGATGCCGTGGATGGAAGGCAGCCGCCGTCCCCAGCGCTGGATGGACCGCCTGGTCGTGGCAGTGCGCGAGCACGACCCGGACCTGAAGCACACGATGTTCGAGCTGCAGACCGTGGACTGGCGCACGCAGACGCCGATCAGCGGCGAACAGCTGCGCGCGCAGATCCGCCGCCTGCAGGCGCAGGGCGTGCGTCATTTCGCGTGGTACCCGGACGATTTCATCGCCGACAAGCCGTCGACCCAGGATGCACGCGCGGCGATGTCCGCGCGCAACTTCCCGTATCCGGAGAAGTGACGTGGACATGAACCCGTGGCTCAACGCCATGTTCCAGTTCGCCTTCTTCTACCCCATGGTGATGGCGTTCTTCTGGATGTCCGGTGGCCTGTACTACTTCTTCCGCCGTGAGCGGAAGTCGCGGCCGCGCAACGACCCACCGCCCATGGCGGAGTATCCGTTCGCCAGCCTGCTGATTCCGTGCCACAACGAATCAGCGAACCTGGACGACACCCTCGGCGCAGCCCTGGCCCAGCGCTATCCGGACTTCGAAGTGATCGCCATCAACGATGGCAGCAGCGACGACACCGGCGCCCGCCTGGATGCGCTTGCGGCCCTGCACCCACGCCTGCGTGTGGTCCATCTGGACCGCAATCTTGGCAAGGCCAACGCGCTGCGCATGGGCGCCCTGGCTGCGCGTTCGGAGTATCTGGTGTGCATCGATGGCGATGCCATGCTGGAAGAGTTCGCGATGCACTGGATGGTCTGGCACCTGACCAGCGGTCCGCGCGTGGGCGCGGTGACCGGCAACCCGCGCATCCGCAACCGCTCCACCCTGCTCGGCCGCCTGCAGGTGGCGGAGTTCTCCTCGATCATCGGCATGATCAAGCGCGCCCAGCGTGTCTACGGCCGCATCTTCACGGTGTCCGGGGTCATCGCCGCGTTCCGTCGTACGGCCCTGCACCGCATCGGCTACTGGGCCGATGACATGGTCACCGAGGACATCGACATCAGCTGGCGCCTGCAGCTGGATCATTGGGACATCCGTTACGAGCCCAATGCGTTGTGCTTCATCCTGATGCCGGAAACACTGAAGGGACTGTGGCGGCAGCGCCTGCGCTGGGCACAGGGCGGCGTGGAAGTGCTGCTGCGCCATGGCTCCTCGTTGTTCAGCTGGCGCAAGCGGCGCATGTGGGGCGTGCTGCTGGAATACATCCTCAGCGTGCTGTGGGCCTACACCATGCTCGCGATCATCCTGCTGTGGGCACTGGGCAAGTTCATCCCGGTGCCGCCGCAGTTGTACATCGACACGTTGCTGCCGCAATGGCATGGCGTGATCCTGGCGTTGGTCTGCCTGCTGCAGTTCGCCAGCAGCCTGATCATCGACAGGCGTTACGAAACGCATATCGGCCGCAACTATTTCTGGGTCATCTGGTACCCGATGGCGTACTGGTTGATCAGCCTGTTCACCACGCTGGTGGCGCTGCCCAAGACCCTGCTCAGGCGGCGTGGCAAGCGTGCAACCTGGGTCAGCCCAGACAGGGGTATCCGATGAACGCACACCGCCAGACCGCCACGAGGAAGCCGTCCAACCGCTTCGACTCGCGCCTGATCCAGAAGCCGCGCCAGCAGCCCCGCCTGCAGCGCACCGCCTGGGGGTTTGTGACCCTGGCGTTCTGGGGGTTCTACTTCTATCTATGGGCGCCGCTGGTCACCCTGGTGTCCTGGATGCTGGGTGGGCAGCAGGCGTGGCTGCAGCTGTACGAGCGCAAGCAGCACCTGGATCCGTTCGTGATCATCGCCCTGCCGGTGATCCTGGCCGGCTGCGCGCTGCTGCTGATCGCCTGGGCCGAATACAACCGCTACCGTTTCGCCGGCAGGGAACGGCGCAACCCACGCGAGGACGCCAGCCGTTCGGAGATCGCCCGTTCGCTTGGTGCCAGTGATCAGCTCGCCGAACAGATGTTCAATGCGAAGGCCATCACCCTGCACATGGATGAGCATGCGCGGCCGCTGGGCATGACTGCGCAGCTGTTGCGGTGACGGGGTTCGGCCGGGCTGCGCCCGGCACCTGCAGAGGCAACGGCCGAAGCAACAGCAACAGCTGGCATTCCGTGGGATGGCGGGGCGGTGTCGGATTGCGGGGACGCCGCAAGTACGTCCCTGTAGGCTTGGCCGCGGCATCCATGCCGCGGACACCCCGCAATCCGACACCGCCCCACCTCTGACAGATTTCCGCAATCTGGTAGATCCACGCCATGCGTGGATGAATCTCCATCGGAATCGAATATTTCGAATTCGGAATGAAAAGCATCCACGCATGGCGTGGATCCAGGTGTCGACCCAGATCGACACCCACCAAGAGCAGCACAGAATGCCGTTCCGACAGCTCGCGGAAATCTGTCGAAGGCGGGGTGGGTCCGGTTGCGGGGGTGTAAGCGCCATGGATG